>JAPCJV010000065.1 GCA_027886785.1 Nitrososphaerota archaeon
AGAAAAGCACCACACCTGGCATTAGAATAGCAGCCAGCGAGTCCTCGACGGCTGTTTCGAGTTTTTTTCTGAGGAATCGAATGCTCCACTTCGGGGCAACGGAGGCAGCGACTAAAAAGGCGCTTAAGATCTCCGGAATGGCGCTGAATGAGATTGGCTTTTTTGAAATTCACGACTCATTTTCGATCCTCGCAGCCCTGATTGTTGAAGCTATGGGCCTCGCTAAGCCCGGTGAAGGCTGCGTCGATGCCTCTGCAGGAAAGTTTGACCTGAATGGAAAATTTCCCATTTCCACTTTCGGCGGGATGAAAGCGAGGGGATATCCGGTCGGAGCTGCTGGAATCTACCAAATTTGTGAAGGGTTTTTGCAGCTTAGCGGAAGGGCAGGTCCAAACCAAGTACGTGATACTGAAACCTGCTTGTTGCAGACTGCTTCGGGGATCGATGCCTCGAGCCACGTCAGCATATTGACCAAGAGGAAGGCGGCCAGTTAATCGATGTCAGTCCCATACTGGCGTTCCCGGGACAGGTACTACCGCATTCTGGGCAACAAGTGCGAAAAGTGCGGTCAGGAATACTTTCCACCGGTGAATGTATGCTCTAACTGCCACTCCGTGAAATTGGTCGATCAGGAAATGCCGAAGAACGGGACTCTACTTAGCTACACTTTGCAGAAAGAGAGCATATTGGGATTCGAAGATCAAGAACCGATGATTTTCGGATTGGTAAAATTGGACAACGGAGTACGCATCGTTGCGCAACTCGTGGACATCCCCTACGAATCAATGAAAGAGGGCATGAAGCTTGTCGCCGTTTTTAGAAGAATCAAAGCAGAAGGTGAAGCGGGACAGATCTTTTACGGCTACAAATTCAGCCGCAGCCGAACGAGCAAGTTCGATAGTATTGTGTAATCCGGATCCTCCCAATTCAGTTTATTAGCCCTTTTTCTAGTTCAATTAGAGCCTCTTTCCCTGGATCACGATCATCAGCGATGACAGCGCCCAATCGAACCATAGGCAGAGCCACCTACGAAGAACTATTGCGCCTTGCGTTGGAGCGAGGTTTCTTTTTCCCTTCCGCGGAAATTTACACTGAAGCTCCTGCAGGATTTTGGGAGTACGGACCCACGGGTCTTCTTATGCGAAATAATTTCGTTCGCGAGTGGCGCAGACAAATTGTTCGGAACGACGACATGCTGGAAATCGATGGTTCTGTAATCCTGCCCAAAATCGTTTTCGAGGCGTCCGGACACCTTTCCAGTTTGGTAGATCCGATAGTACAGTGCACGAACTGTAGTACCAGAATCCGCGCGGACAAATACATCTCGGAAAAAACTGGTTTGCAGATCGATGAGAGACTGTCGCCAGATGAATTTCAGGCTCTGATTATGAAGTATGATCTTCACTGCCCAAAGTGTGGGGGCAATTTTGGAAAGCCCACGAAATTCAATATGATGTTCCGCGTAGGCGAGGGCGCGGAGGACGCGGATGCGTACCTCCGTCCCGAAACGGCTCAAAGTATCTTTGTGGATTTTGCCAGACTGTCTAAAACAATGAGAATCAAGCTTCCGAAGGGGATCGCCCAAGTCGGAAAGAGCTTCCGGAATGAAATTGCGCCCAGACAAGCTTTGATCAGACTTCGAGAACTTATGCAGGCGGAGGTGGAGGTGTTCTTCAATCCCTCGGCAAAGTTTGATTCAAGCCGTTTTGATAAAATCAAGGGAGTGACCATGAACGTGCTCTCCCAGGATTCCGAAGCAAATCAAGCTAAAAGTCTAGATGCAAAACAAGCTGTTTCAGTTTTCGGCGGAATGGAAATTATCGCGTATTATTTCGCACTGCTGCAAAACTTCTATGAGGCTTGCGGCTTTCCCAAAGAAAAGACGCGCTTCCGAGAACTGTCCGCGGCCGATAGGGCGTTTTACACGACGTCCGCTTTCGATTTTGAAGTGGGAACAAGCCTGGGCTGGCTAGAGCTGGTCGCCTGCAATTACCGCACAGATTACGATTTGAAAAATCACTCCAAGTACTCCAAAAAGGATCTGGAGGTGATGGATGATGAGCGGGGGAAAGTTCTACCGCACGTAGTTGAGCTCAGCCTTGGAGTAGATCGGAGTTTGTTTTCGCTTCTCGATCTATTCTTCTATCACGAACCGGAACGGGATGTCCTTCGGCTGAAGCCCAATATTGCGCCGTACCTTGCAGCCGTATTCCCTTTGATTTCAAAGGGAGAAATAGAATCCAAAGCGCAATCGCTGTATAAGGGATTGAAGCTGGAAGATTTTCAGACCTTTTTCGATGATTCCGGAGCTATCGGGCGTAGGTACAGGAGAATGGACGAGATAGGAACTCCCTATTGCATTACTATAGATCATCAAAGCTTGGAAGATGACACGGTAACCTTGAGAGAAAGAGACTCCATGGCGCAATCCAGGATTAAGATCCCTGAAATCGCCGGGAAATTGAGAGTGTTACGCGATCGAAACGAACAGGGCGTAAAGGCCGATTGACAACAGAGCAGCTGCAATCGTCGCAATTAGATTGATTGCATTATTGTCGAGAATTCTATGGCCCCGCCAGGGGAGCGTGGGCATTCCGTGATGGACCAAACTCTCCGTTTTTTCCCCGCAGACCTGACATCGATTTACACCCTGAACAGTACCTCCCAGCAAACTATCCAAGTTCGTGGCAAGTATCGCGCCCAAAAACACTGCTAGAAATCCCGCAAGTACGATCCCAAAAGTGCCATTGATAATTTTCAGATAAATTCCCAGCAGCGCGATCCCCAGAGCAGAAGCTGTTCCAGCCAGCTCGCCCAGTATAGAGATGCCTCCCGAAGTTCCGGGTTCTACAAATTTTTTCAAATTAACAATCATTCTTGGTTTTGAACCGCTGAGGAGTCCTACCTCCGTCGCGATAGTGTCGCTCATCGCCGCTGCCACCGCAGCAAGAAATGCGATAATGAAGATGTCTTGGTGAGAAATCAGCTCAGCAACGGCAGCTAGTCCCGCAACTAGTCCGTTTGCCAGAGTGTTCGGCCAAGACCGAACTCCTCCCTTTTCCTGAGCAGAGCCGAGTTTTTTCTTGTAATCGTACTTGAAGCGGGTAAACAACGAAGAGATCACGAAGAAAGCGACTATGACGAGCAGCCAATTAAAGCCTCCAGCCAGAAAGGCTGTAAGGCAGATAATTGCTCCCAGCGCTGCTCCAGAGAAATCAATGGCTCCCGTGCGAATTGCTAGAATTGCCAGTCCCGCAATCACCAAAATTCCCGCTAGGAGATCGCTTAGGTTGACAACAGCAAAAATCGACAATTTTTGTCGTCTCTCTAAACCAGTTTTTTCTCGAATCCAGAGGGTTCGAGTTGCTTCAAATCGCGAGTGACAGAGAGCGAGGACAATCTCCGGATCATTTCATCTTCCTTCATTCCCGATAGAGCTAGAATGATCCTTTCCTTCTCCGCCAGTGCCTTCCCCACCTGATCCATGTCTTTTGGGCCGTGAAGAACTACCATGCGAGGTTTCAAATGAACCACCCTTATTGCCACCATGGGAGACCGTCCGAGCCCCACTTTGGTAAAGACCAAAAGCCGCTCCGTAGTAGCGCCGTAAATCTTGTAAAAATCGAAGCCAGAGAGTGCGTAAATTGTTTTTATCGAATCCAATACGGTGTAACCGTAAATTTTAGTCTCCAGTTTCTCTGACCCGGTCACAACCGCGCTCTCCAAAAGCTCTGCGAGGCGGTTTGCTTTGATCGGCTCGGCGAACTCGCCTATGGAAAGGATTGCTGATTTGTCCTTGGGCTCGACCTCTTTGACGAGGAGCTTATGATGGGTCTGATCGAGCTTCACAAGGGCTCCCACGTATCTTTTGATAAACCCCACTCCGGGAGAAGCCCTTCGACCGCTTTCATAATCACTCAAAACTGAAGGGGAGAGTCCCATTTCTCTGGCTAAAATAGCCTGCTTCACAGCGATTCTTTCTCGCCATTTCCGCATCGTATCCCCAGGGTTCTCACTGACCACGACGTCGCCAGCTATGTGGGCAGCGAATTCCTCGTGATCGACGCTCATGATCGGCCTTCGTCAAATGTCGATTTAAGCCTTGCCAAATCCTTGCACGGAATTTTTATCCGGCAAAAATTCTCTCAAGGCCTATTGCTCTAACAATATTCGTTGCATTTTTTCACTATTTTTGTTAGGGTGTGGTTGGAGTTACCAGGATCTTTTTTCCATTGGTATGTCTGCTGAAGAATTTCTTTGTTTGACCCATCGCGAGGAATCTGGATTCTCCAACCTTGACTAACATGGGAAGATCTGAAACCACCTTTCCAAGGATTAGGCAGTGTCTTCTGGGTAAGGTTCGGACTATGGATTTGATGGTGTCGGAATCGGCCGTTGACGCTCGGCCTATCATGTCCAGATCAGTTTCATTTGTGAAATTAAAAAGGAAAATATTGTCCGCCTGTCTGTAGATTCCATCATTTATCGCGTCCGGTTGATTCGTAATCAATGTAGTGAAGATCCCAAAATGTCGCATTCTCGTTACAATGTCGTCCCAATATGTCTCGCGAAGGTAAAGATGAGCTTCTTCCGCAAAGAGAAATACGGGCGGAATTATTTCTCTCTCCAGTAATTGAACGAGCTTGCTGAGAATTATTTCTACGACCATTTTTTTCGTAAGAGAAGACGATCTTTTCAGGGACAGGACGATCGCCCCACCGCGAGAAAGCAGCGAAGTCATTAATTCGTCCACTCTGACTCCTTCCTCTTTTCCAATCGCAAAAACGCCTGACGCCTTCATCGTTTGAAATCGCGAGTACAGGGCATCCTTAACGAGCTCATTACCGCGCCAGTTCTGGATTGCTTCGGAGAGGCCTTCCATCGTAAATCTGTCCGTGTGATCCAAAGATCCGATTATTCGAATAAATTCTCTTAAGGAGGCCCCCGGAGCGTCCAGGACATGCTGCATCAGAGAGACCAGGCTGTACTCCCCCAAATAGTCGAGAGTGAATTTCAGGGACCTGCCTGGTTCCAGAGGGACGATTCTTTCTGCAAGTTCGTTTTTGCTTCCGTCCTTGTTCATTCCCAATCCTTCGTACTCGTTGTTGAGATCAAAAACGACAACCACGGCTCCGCTTGCGACCAAAGAGCTGACCAGAATTTTTGAGAGATGAGATTTTCCAGATTCTTTTTTCCCAGTAATTATTGTAAGATTTCCATCAATGGCTTCTCCCAGTACTGTGAAGGGCTCGCCGTCTTTTGTGGTACCGATCTTGATTTGGGATAGTCCCGTCTGTCCCGAAAGGTCCAAAAGCTTCGATTGCGGAATTTTTCTAATACTTGACCGAGAGCGTGAGGGAAGCCACGAGACGTTGGGAATCATCAGTCCGTTCTGAATGCTGCCTCGGATCTTGCACTTCAGCAATCTCATGTCCTTTGCCATCTGAGAGACGCTCGAGATCTCAAAGGGATCAAGTTCTGTGCCAGAGGCGCTCGCTTCAATGATCTGGTCGCGGATGATGTCTTCGGTAAGCGATTGGCTGGGAATATACATTTCCTCGTACACTTGAACGATGATTGAACCCGAGCTTGAGGTATCGAGGATCTCGAGATAATCTCCTTGAAAAACAGTCTCAGAGGGGAGAGCAATTATTGAAATTTCATCACCCTGCTTTTCGAGAATTCTCACACTAACACAACCTGTTTATCTTTAGACAAGCTTTCCGAGTATTGTTGCCCTAACATCATCTGAGGGAATGTGGACCAGTCTGTACTTTTTCGACAGATAGCTGCGAGTGGATGAGATTGTGGAGGAATCAAATACAGCTAGATGATGAGCGAGGCGCAAAGTTTCCGGATAACCTCTGAAGAGGAGATCGTTCTGTTTTAGATCGGAAAGAACCTGGGCATCATCTTCTGGATTTATTCTTGAGGCATCAACTCTGAAAACTCTGGAATTGTGCGAAAATCTGGCGACCAGCACCCTGCTTTCGATATTGGGAGAAAAAATCCTCACGAATTCGGAAATGTCAAAGTAGTTGCCACTACTCCCCACTGACTGTAACAGGTTCGCAGCGGTGGACACAATTCTCAGGCAGGAGGTCTTTCCTACTCCCAGAAGGGAGTTTGAGTTACTTTCCGCAACCCGCTCCAGTTCCCGGAGAGATAGAACTCTAGTCTCCAAGGCCGAAGATCGAATCGACCCGTCCACAAGAATGATCGAATCAGTATTTGTTTTCGCCGCAAGGATCTGTGCGTGCCTTTCTAAACGAATCCGGATGTATCTCTCAGCAAACGTGTTGTCAGAGGCGATTGCCCTAAGTGTTCTGCTGGGGAGTGAACCTCTAAGTTCCTCCGAAAGGTACTTCATAGTTAGGTAGTAAACAAAGGGCCCTGCCCGATAGTAGGTTATGATTTTTGATTTACTGGCGCTGACAACGGCGACTCTGCCAGCGAAGATTGAGCCCTCTTCAGTCTCGCCGATCAGGGCACAAGACGAATCTACCGCGATTATTTTTCGATCTCTGGTTCTCTGCGAGAAATTTCTGATTGGATAAGGGCAAGGTTTTGGGAAAGATTCCAAATTTTCGAGGGGAACCGATTCCTTGGAGTAGTCTGTTCTGAAAAATACCTTCATGCCTGTCAGGGTAGATAGTGATGTATCCAAATCCGAGGTCAAAGATTCCAGATCGACCAGATTATCAGAAATTGCACGTTGTGGAACAATGCTTAATTGATTGGGCATGATGCGCAACAGATATATTGTATACCTGTTGTTTTAAGTATTGCGCAACATGTGCAATCAGGAATTGAGCAATAAGCCCAAATGTCCGAGAACAAGAAGATCACAGTGAAGCTCGAAAAAGCCGGATGGAAAGTAGAAATCTCATGCACAGAAGATCAACTCCAAAAAGCCATCGAAAGTGTACTGTCATCTCTTACTAATTCTAGTCCGATTCAGAGCGTTCCCTCTTTAGACGAGCGAGCCCAGGAAGGTTCAAAGAAAACTGTAAGGGGATTGATCCAGGAACTTTGGGCGGATGCTTGGTTTATTGACGCGCGTTCGCTTTCAGAAGTGCACGAGGAAATAGCCCGAAGGGGGTATCACTATGATCGATCCGCTGTCTCTCATTCTCTCACAGATCTCGTCAAAGAGAGCATTCTAACAAGACAGGGCAACATGCGCACGTATGCATACATCCAAAAAAAGCCTTCAACCACATTCAAATCGCAAAATCAGGCCATAAGCTCTCCCGAAAGCCAGCCCTCCCTCGCGGAAGAGCAGTAATTATTGCTTATTTTTCTTTGAAAGTAATGTGGATAACCAGTCGATCCCGATCGTCGTTATTCTAAATTGAGATTTTTCATCAACCGAATCCTTCTGAACGAATCCTGACTTTGTCATCTCGCTCAATCGAGAGCTGAGGGATTTTGGGTTCAGAGAGGTGATTTCCTGCAAAGAATTCAACGTGAGGGATTGAGGCACATTTGACGCTGTTTCTGATGCTATCCGCTGTGCGACGAGCTGCAAGCCAATCTGTTCCTTATCGCTGAGTTTCCCGTCCTGAGTCCAGACACGCGGGCCCTCGGGAGTAATGCGTACGAAATCTCTGAACTTTTCCACCAAATCTTTCGTCGAGAAACTCATAGAAAGTTTTCTCGCCAAGTTGATTTCGGGCACGTTCTTGGAAACAAAATTGTTCACGGACTGGAGGACAATTTCTGGCGTCCCGGAAAATTCTGCCCGGGCATCACCCAAGGAAACAACCACTCTGAGCTCTTGTTGTTTGGAGGAAAGTTCGGCCATCTGTACTTCGCTTGACATGTATGATCTCGGATTACAAAAGACCGCGCTGATTAACTTTTTCCTTTCTCGAATTCTGATAGGTGTTTGGACAGAGTCTCGCTGACCACTTTTCCATCAGCTTTCCCCCGGACTTTCTGCATAACTTTCCCCATCAACATTCGTTCCGCACCGGACGCCCCTTTGTTTCTAATGACATCCTGATTTTGTGCAATTACTTCATCCACTATCTTCTCCAGCTCACTGTCGCTAATAGAGCTCACTCCTGATTTTGCAACCGCTTCATCGGCTGAAATGCCGGGATTCGCAACATACTCACGAAGAATC
>JAPCJV010000066.1 GCA_027886785.1 Nitrososphaerota archaeon
ATAACGAGGATGTCGGTACCAGCAGCAAAGGTTCCAAGAGTGAGCATCCAAATGCTTAGTTTCATCGTATCTTCTGGTTGGACTTTTGATTCTGTATGCACTTGACCGTTGTGCCGTCATACGCCCGATAATCGACTTGTCATATGACGAGTTGCTTTCCCAGCATAGGACGGGTAGATCAACTTATACTCGAAGATACAACTGACCCTCGCCGGGACTAAGATTTGACAGTTTACGAGGTCGCCTTCAAGATACAGAGAGATTCACCCGCTTACCAGGTAGCGCGCGCGCGCGATTGAGAAAAATAATTGCTTGAAGATCGACCCGGTCTTCCTTAAACGCGGATCGGCGTGGTACCGCATTCTTGCGTTTCAGCAGTCAGACATTAAGAATCTGTTAGACCAGCTGGAAAAGTTGGCCCCGCTCAAGATTATTTACCGGCGCACATTGGCCGCAAAACCGATCAAGGACACGTTCGTAATTTCTGCAAGCAGCATGCTTGGCGGTCTGACGAAAAAACAATCGATCGCGCTGCTCGTGGCTCTCTCCCGCGGGTACTACGATGTTCCCAAGAGGATCTCGACCGGGGAGATCGCGAAGGGACTCGGCCTGCCAAGAACTACCTTCGAGGAACACCTGCGGAAGGCCGAGAGCAAGGCTTTGAAAGCTTTCATGCCATTGCTCCAATTTGCTGGATCGACAAAAATCCCCAACGTACCTAGGGGAGAACCACAGGAAGCCATTCCGACCATCGCATCCTGAGACTTTAGCGCTGCCTGCTGACTTCACAGACAATATTTCGCAAAAGTGTCTCAAATCCCGCAGACCATAAGGGGCGGGTTAAACAACTTCGCGTGCTCTCTTGCACTCTACAAGAGATGTACTAAATGGTCGCTCTCGAAGCAAATCGCGAAATAAACGCTCCAATAGAAAACGTATGGAAGGTTGTCTCGGACGTAGACACGGATCCAAACTATTGGAGTGGTCTTTCCTCCATACGAAATCTGAGGAAAGAGGGTAACGTAATCGAAAGAGAAGTAGTTGTGGGATTCTTAAACCACAGGGCAAAGCAAACGATCACGCTTCACCCAAAACAATCGGTGGAGCTTTCCATGTCGAAGGGGCCGATGATTGGAAAAAGTGTGATGAGTCTCATTTCAGTTTCAGGGGCCGCGAAAACCAGGCTCGACGTGAAGTGGATGGGTTTGAATTACCATCCAATCGTGTAGGCGATCCCACCGTAATTGGTCTTGGGTGAGGAAGCGCCAAAAATCACGCCAGTCTCCGGATTTCTTGCGACGGCGCATACCTTCCCGTTTTCCCATCCATCTACAACAACCATTTCGTGACCCCGCTTTCTCAACTCCTCGATCACAGATGGTGGAACCCGACTCTCGATGACTACTCGTCTCGGATAGGAGTCTCGCGGGTAGAAGGAGCTTCGGATGTGCAGGCTGTGAAAAGAAGGGGCGTCAATTGCCTGTTGCAGGTTCATACCGAAACAAGCTACATTGAGGAAAAACTGCAGAGACCACTGATCTTGTTGGTCTCCCCCAGGGGTACCGAACACCATGAAGGGCTTGCCGTTTTTGAAAGCGAGCGACGGTGTAAGAGTTATTCGAGGTCTCTTCCCCGGCATGAGGGAGTTGTTCCGCCCTAACTCGAGATCAAACATCTGTCCTCGGGTGCTCAAGGCAAACCCTAGTTCATCGATAATAGGGGACGATGGAATCCATCCGCCGCTTTGCGTTGCCGAAATCATATTTCCGTCACTGTCGATCACGTCCAGATGAGTCGTATCGCTGGAATGCTTTATCGCTCCACCGGAATCGGCTCGAACCATTTTATCTCGCGGATCTTCGTTTGAAGAAGCTCGATTCATGTCAATCCTCTGCGCCAAGTCCGCGCCATGCTCTTTGGAGAGGAGCATCGAAAGGGGCACCGAGGCGAAATTCGGATCGCCATAATACTCTTCCCGATCAGCAAAGGCTAGCTTGGCCGCTTCGATAAGAACGTGCAGATAATCTACGCTGTTGTGACTGAGAGTGCGGAGATCAAAGGACTCTAGGATGTTGAGCTGCTCTAGGAATACAGGCCCCTGAGTCCACGGACCGCACTTGAACACTTCATATTCATGAAAGCTGGTCGAGGCGGTGTCCTCAATTTTCGTTTTATAGGAAGAGAAATCCTCGGGCTTTAGAAAGCTCTTGTGCTTGGTTCCCGTGGAATCTGTACTCTCAAACGAGTCAAGAAAGCTCAGTATCCTAGATGAAATGCAACCCTCGTAAAACTCTCGTCTTACATTTTCAAGACCGTCTTCCCTATTTGCTCCCTTCTCCTCTGCTTCTACCAGTAATCGCAGTGTTTTCGCGAGTTGGGGCTGTCTGAAGATTTCTCCTTCTTCGGGAATCGTCCCGCCCGGGATGAACACTTTGCCCGTTGTAATCCAATCGTTCTGGAATCTCTCGGAATTCTCGATGATCACTTGGTTTAGGGCGGAGTACATCGGAAACCCATTTTCTGCGAGTTGGATCGCGGATTCTGCGACGTCTCGAAACTTCATCGTACCCAGTTGCTTCAGGACCTGAATCCACGTTCCCACAACCGAAGGTACAACGGCAGGGAGAAAACCGTCCCCCGGGATGAGATCTATGCCTCTAGCTCGAAACCATTCGATGTTTGCCGCAAGAGGAGCAGGGCCCTGCCCACTGAAGGAAAGTACTCTGTCCTCTTTTTGGGAGTACAGGACTATTGGAACTTCTCCACCCAGCGAATTTTGATGGGGCTCCAGAACGGTGAGAGCAAACCCCACAGCGGCCGCTGCATCGAAGGCGTTCCCACCTCTTTCCAAAACCTGTATGCCCGAAATCGTCGCGAGATAATGCCCAGCGGAAACTACGCCGTGTAACCCTTGGATGACCGGGCGCGTGGTGAAAGTACTCAAAATTCTTCGTTGGTACGCGTTAACGACGTATGATATTTCTGCCTTTTTGAACGAGATGGATTATCGGCTGACCCGATTATGAAATTCCTAGCCGAACTGAAATATCAATCATGTCCCATGAGTAGCCGATCTCGCCTCGAGGAAGTTTCTTAGGATCTATGAGCAACGACTTGGAATAGTTTACAAAAAATTCAATTCATAATGAAAAAGGGAGATGTCGTTAGGGATTCCATGGCCCGAAAAGGAGGTAATCAATGGTAATGGAAATTTCAGGGGGAAAGTTCCATCGAATTAGACGTGCAGAAATCAAATGATAAAACAGTTAAGCTCTCGAGCAAGGAACTAAGTTAGGATTGCACTGAAAATGTCAGTTGAGATCGGTAATCTTGAGATTTCAGGCCCTAATGTGAAAGTAAACGTCTCCGAAGCAGGCGACGACATAATGATCAATGGATCTGTCTCGGAAGAAAAAGCCAAGGCAGAGATGATTGGAAAGCTTGATTCTTTGCAGGATGGAAAATCCGAGAGAGTTCTGTTGCTAACTGATCACGGCATATTTATCGAAGGGATCTGGAAAGTTTCGCAGCCCTGGCACAAAATAGAAGATAGCGGAAGATTGGTATTCAAGATTTCATTATTGAGAAAATAAATCCGCTTCGTCCGAAACTTTCCTTTGATAAACTTCCACTGGTTATCCTGGGAAAAGTTTGAGGCTCCCAGTATCAATTTTTGAACTTTAAAGAGGGGTTGTAACTGTGACTACTCGATAGTCTTCCAAAAACGTCTAGTTCTTGAAAAGACTAGAACTTTGAGGCTTCCTGCCTCTCAGCTTTTCGTCGCTGATCAAGGCTTGGCGCTGCAATATTTTTCTCAGCCTTTTCCGCTTGAAGCCTCAACCATTCAGCGTCAGGTTCTTTTGGTTTCGTCGCAATCTCCGAAAGATCTTTTCGATTTGCTACAGGCCGCTCTCGCTTCACGCTTTTTCGATGATTTTCAGAGCGAGAAGCTCTGATTCGCCCATGATGAAGAAGCTCTTCGAGCTGCTCGGGAGTGAGCTCGGAAAGGGAGTCATCCATGACATGGATATCAGGGAAGAGTCTTCGTAATAAGTTAATCCGACATGTTGTTGATCGGATCATATAATCTAGATGATTATCATCATACTTTCGCCAGCCTTGGTTCGATATAGCCACTCTAACATTTAGACAAGGGAGATCCACTTTCCGAAACTGATCCGGTGACTTTCTACCTGACTATATCCGTTAGCGAATCGGAGTTGGTTTTCCGATTTCCGCCCTAAACCGTCAGATTAGTTTTCTTTGTTGGTAATTAAGCTATCCGACAGCACTGGTGGGAAGCTTTGAAACTCAGGTATTTCAATCGCAGCATCAAATATCGGAAAGATGTTTTTGAGATATTCCCAAGTTATCAAGCATATACCTTTGATGAATTGCCCTAAATGTCGTTCAAGAATGGAGTACCGGCCGAAGTACTCAAGCCGAGATATAGACAGTTATGCTTCTGGTGCGAACGTCGTCGAACGTCATCGAAGTGTTCAGGAGAAGAACATCCTGACAGGGATATTCAACTCGATAGAGCCTTCACAAATTAATCTATGAATTCTGGAGCTCAGTCGTAACTTTTTTAATTTGACAAATCATGGAGAGGCTCGACAAAGGTCAAAATGCCTGAAGATCACAAGACAGTTCTACTTTCCATAACCGCGACAGTGATCGCGGGTCTGATTCTACTCGGAACTACGATCGCGATCAACGGCGGCACCTTTTCCATTACTTTGTTCAAACAATATGTCTTACCACTCATTATTTCGGCGTTCACCCTGTTCGTGTTCTTTGTGATTTTGCTCCTGACCAAAGTGATGGGAGCGCGGAAGAATACTTCCAAGTCAGTCGTAAAAGTCTAAGATCTAAAAAAATTGGTTATCAATTGTCAAATAATGGCGACTCTGGCGATAATAGGTTGGCGGGCGTCGCGGCCCCGATTATTATCATCATCATCGTCATGGTCACAATGAACACAACACTCGACTATTCTGGGAGCTTGGCAAACACAAGCTCGTCTGCAACCACTTCCTCTAGCATCCAAGTCTCTTCGTCTGCTCTAACTCCACTTGCAATAGACGGACAATCAGAATCCATCCCCGGCTACTGCAAGCCAAGTCTTACCACAACAAAGTCAAACGACGTTCTCATCTTGTTTATTGGAGGGGAAGGCAGCGGACCAATGGTCAGCGTCGTGGACAATGCAAGCCTCACATGGCATCACAGAGCAAGCGCACCATACAACTTCACCTCCACATTTGAAACAATTGAAGAATGGTATGCGATCTCTCCATCGCCGCTCTCCAATGATAATATTACAGTCAAATCGACAACGCCTGGACTTTTCCACTGCTTTGTTCTTGGAGTTTCGGGGGCTAACCTTGCTTCTCCATTCGATCTATCTACTGGCTGCGCTTCCAATAATGCAGTGCCCCAAATCGCTGCGTCAAGCAATCCGACATCTAGTGGAACGGTGACCGTATGCACTTCGGGCAGAAACGATCTTCTCTTGAGTGCCTTGTTTGCCGTAGGCAACGGTGCAATAAGCTCAATGCCTGCTGGCTTCTCTTTCCTGGCAGGTGGCGGCATCAACTCATTCAGTGAAGCTTACGAACTGGTCTCAACGACACAAACCAATCTGGGGGTTACCTGGACGTTTGCAGGCAATGATTCTTGGGGTGTGATAGGAGATGCAATCGCCTCAAATGGGTCCTAGGACCCGAATTCCAGTCAATACTTAGTTTATCGGACGCATCTCAAATGGCATGATGATGCAGGGAAAAATGACTTCTATATGTCAGAAATGCGGTAAACCGGCTTGGAATCCAATTGTTTAAACGATCTCCAACAAGTACTGGAGAAGAGGATGAGAAGCAGAACTAAGGGACGTGCAGACCATCTATTAGAGGGAAAATAATGGGGACTGCAAGTCTCAGCGATCGATCCGTCATCTTACGCTCTTACAGCAACAATGGGTATTGGTGGGTCGCCGAGTTACATGGCATATGATCCAACAACAACGAACATTTTCGTCGGGAACTATAACGGATGGGTCGAGGTGCTTTCTACAAGCGGAACAAAATCTGCTACCGCATCGACTTCGAGCTCAAACTCCATTTCATCGGCGAGCAATCAACCTAGTTCGTCGATTTCTTCCACTACCTCCCAAGTCTCGGTCACGACATCAACCTCAGTAGGTGTTGTTACTCCAGGCACAAGTTCTTCCTCGGGCTCCTCGGCGACCAGCGTTTCCTCGAGCTCACTTGTATCTATGGGGACAGCGGTTGTGGTTATTGTTGCGATCGCGGGAGTGAGCTACTTCAAGGCAAGGAAAGAACACTTCAGTCGTTGATTCGAGCAGGTGCTGCTTCAACAACAGGGCCAGTCTTCAGACGGCGGTAATTCGTTACAGATCTTCCCTCTGGCAACTCTCCGGAGAATTTGTCTAAAACTTTTGTATACATGCTCGACCAAACAAATCTAGGGTATAACGTGTCAAGCTTTCCGGTCAGGAGAAGAGCTTTTTATGTAGATATTCAATTCATTAAATCGAAGATATGCCCTAAATGATTCCACAATCGTGTGTGTATCAAATTTCAATTATTAGGAAAAGAAAAGTTTTGAGAGCAGGGAGCGCTCATCAGAGAAGAAGTAAAAAGAAATCAATGTTAAAGCACAATCAATCAAACAGCGAAGGCCGCCCTAATGAAAGCATTTGTACACACAAAATACGGGTCTCCTGAAGTTCTTCAGCTCAAAGAGGTACCGAAGCCTAGTCCTACGGATAACGAGGTACTAATAAGAATACATGCTACGACCGTAAACCGTACAGACTGCGGGTTTCTAAGGGCTAAGCCATTTTTTGTGAGATTTGTCAGTGGTCTCCTCAGACCAAAAAGAACGATCTTAGGATGTGAGTTCGCTGGAGAAATTGAAACAGCAGGCAAAGAAGTCAAATCATTCAGAAACGGTCATCATGTTTTTGGATACAGCGGAGTCAGTTTCGGTGCTCAAGCCGAGTACATGATTATGCCAGAAGACGGCATGCTAGCAATTATGCCATCGAATATGACCTATGAAGAAGCTGCCGCTATTACTGAAGGTGCACATTATGCGCTCAACAATATTAGAAAAGCAAACGTTCGAAGTGGGCAAAGAGTCCTGATCAACGGGGCAACCGGTGGGATCGGTTCAGCAGCAGTCCAGCTTGTGAAATATTATGGCGCGGAGGCAACAGCGGTGTGCAGCACCAAGTATGTCGAACTGGTGAAATCTCTAGGAGCCGATGAGGTAATTGATTATACAGCAGAAGATTTTACAAAAAGTGGTCAGAAGTATGATTTTGTGTTTGATGCAGTGGGCAAAAGTTCGTTTGGTGCTTGTAAAAAGTTGCTAAAACAAGGCGGGATTTATTGTTCAACTGAACTTGGCCCGAAGTGGCAGAATCCCTTTTTGGCACTCTGGACTTCAAAATTTGGTAGCAAGAAAGTCATATTTCCAATTCCGAAGGAAAGCAAAGAAGACGCGCTCTTTTTCAAACAGCTGATTGAGGCAGGAAAATTTAGGCCAGTGATTGATAGACGCTATCCACTGGAACAAATTGCCGAGGCCTACGAGTATGTCGAAAGGGGTCAAAAAATTGGAAATGTGGTCATAACGGTGGGACAAGCCAAAGCGAACTAACAAAAGTGCTCCAACTTTTCTGATGGCGTTTTAGTAGACTGAAGGCTTTGATTCTGAATATTCGCGATAGCTGCAGACTATCGTTGCTGGTCTTCAGTGCGACGCTTCTTCGCTCTTCCTTTTCCGGATGGTGTTATTCCTTTTCTTCTTAGCAGTGATCTTTGATCCATTTTTTTCTGTCGCTTGTTGGTCATTCTATTGTGCCTTCCCTTTTCTCGTATTTACTTAGTATTCCTATTCTCTTCGCAACGTGTCTAAGCTTTACTTGTTAAACAAAGCGAATCTTGTGGGATTTGAAACCCCCAATTTATGAGGAAACGTGATATCTTCTTCGAAGTTCAAATTCGAACTCCTGCCTCTCTAAGCTTGGATTCGTCAGCGGGCTAGGATCTGTGTATGGTCTTCAGCATCCATTCTCC
>JAPCJV010000067.1 GCA_027886785.1 Nitrososphaerota archaeon
GGTCATGGCACTCGTAAGCTTCACGATTTCTTCCGCGCACTTTACGATAATCTGGGAGAACTTTTTCATAGTTTCATCGGGAGCAGATATTTTGTACAGATAGTAGCGATTTATGGTCGCCCAGATGAAATCCACTATGCTGTCGTAATCAGACGATAGCTTCAGGATGTCGTTGCTATCTATGGGAGTAACAAAAGATTCGTTCAATCGATCGTAAATCGAGTGGACTAGCTGATCATTCTCGTGCTCAATCTGTCTTATCTCCTTGCGCGCTTCATCTACCGAGATCTCTTGAACGTCAAACGCGGCGTTCAGCTTCTGGGACGCTCGAAGAATATTATCTGCCTGATGCGTGAACGATTCAAAGAAGGCCTTGTCCTGCGGAATCAGAATTTCTCTTAATCCCATATTTTTTCACGTCAGAAACGCAACAATTTGATATTTTGTTATTCTATTGTTGCAGCTCCAGAAACACTTAACCCAATATTTTCTTATCCCTACCATCAATAGTATCAATATGCCTATTGATAATATTGAACTAAGAATAGTCGGAGAGATGGATTAGCACACAGATGAATTCTAAGAAAAAATGGGTCGCGAGCTTTGAAAGGCTGCTAGATGACCACGAAAAGAATCGCCTTTCCGATTACGAAAGAGAATTTTCAAACTGGGTTAAAAATTCGTTGCCAAAGTTTGACGAATATGAAAATATCCAACTCCTCAGCTTTCAGCGGTCAAATCGAATTCTGGCCGCGGATGTAGAGTTTGATCATTCCGAACCGCTGTATCCAGCTCTCGTTCCCACTTTGGAAAATTGGGTAGTTGTACAGGTGAAGCTGCTTAGAAATGCGACGAAATTCTGATATGAAAATGATCCCCTTTTTTCGTTCTCTCCAAATCTTTGTGAATAATAGAAGCGCGACAAGGTATCTCTCCTGATGATTTCAAGTTGAATTAACCTCTTCGTTTTCGCTTTTGCCATGCATCTATTTGCAATAGACCGAAACTGAATTCCGTGGTTTTCTGCAACCGTTCAATACCGACGGTTTATGACAAGCCGATCTCGGAGGCAAAATTCGGGATAAAGATCACTTGAAAACCACTCATGGTTCTGACTTTTTCGCTCTCGGCTCATTTCTAATCCTCGGATTATTGTTTTTGGGATTATTCGTCACACCCTCTTTTGCATCCATGCCTACACCCAAAATTCAGCATGTCATAATAATAATGATGGAAAACGAGTCGTACCGTGCCATTTTTGGAACTCCAAATGGAACCTATGAGCAGCAACTCGCCCAAAAATATTCGTCCGCCGGAAACTATTACGCCATCACTTCTCAAGCTTCACTCCCCAATTATCTGGGAATCTTGGGAGGCTATTATTTTCATTTCAAGAACACCAATAACGATCCGACGAAGACCAACGGAATTAATGCTTTCAACCTCGTGGATCTTTTGGAAGCAAAGGGTTTGACTTGGAAATCGTACAATCAGGACATCCCCAAGCCCTGCTATCAGAAAGACTTTGGACCGAGCAACTACACAGTGCATCACGATCCCTTCGTCTACTTTAACGACATAAGGCACAATGACAAAAAATGCGACAACGTTGTCGGCTTTGACCAGCTCTTCACTGCTTTGAGGGAAAACAATCTTCCGAATTTCTCATTCATCGTTCCCAATGATTTCAACAACAGCCATGACACAGGCCCCGCTTTCGGAGATCACTGGTTATCATCTTTCGTTCCGCTGATCATTCACTCTCCTTCCTTCAGCTCGACCGTCCTCTTCATAATATACGACGAACCTTCAGGGAACAATCACCACGGATTCGGAACCGGTAAATACAGCGTCCATGGTGGAAGGGTTCCGCTTATCCTGGTTTCTCCGTTTGCGAATATGGGATTTAGATCCCCAGATCTTTACAGCCCGTACAGTTTACTCGCAACGGTGGAAAAGATCTTTGGCCTTGGAACTCTTGGTCGCGGGGATGCAACAACGACATCCATGAACGATCTATTCTCGAAATAGTTTCACAGAGTTACTCTTCGTCTGCCTTTTTTGGCTAAAAAAGAGAGAGATTACTTTACGATGGGATCTGTCTTTAGAATCACGATGTATTTCCAAAGTAATTTGCTAAAATAATTGTAGTTCTAAATAATTCATATGGCCTCCAAAAAATCACCGTAAGCGTTGATGCCCAAATCGAGGAAAAGTTGGAGGTCGAAGAGCCTGTCAAGATATTTGGATAAACCGCGGCATCATCCACAAACGAGATATGACCTAGTGGTATGCTTTTGGAAGCAATGCCCTAACTGAAATATCCGATGATAGGAATTATGCTTTACAGCATTTGCCATTCTCGCCGCATAATGCTAGGTCACGATGTTACCGGAGTTTCCGCTAGAGGTGGCGGAAAAAGTCTGTCCGTTGCAGTAGTACATCCAAGAGGAGGCGTAATTTGTGAAGTCCGAGATTCCCGAGAAGAACATCGGCAAGACACTGACCGGTGCGCCATCGCCCGTTTGTCCGTTGCCGTTGCCATAAGTACCTAGAAGAATGTCGGATACTGTTCCTCCAAAGTTGAAGGTACCGAGGAACCCCGTCTTGCTTGTAAAAGAAGTCGCACCGAATACCGATTTATAATTAGCGAGAAATATGCCCGAGGCCGTCTTAGATTCGGTCGTGGTTTGACTATTGGGACTTATCGCTCCCGCAAAGGTCGTAAAAATCCCCAGGGCTGCTACGGTCGAAAAGAAAGTTCCATCAGGCTGCTGCCACACTTGTACATGCTGAACATAGCTGTCTAGTGCCCAATAACCGTAGATTCCGCCATCTTCATCGTTTGTCACGGTGTATACAACGTTCAGCACCTTGACAGATCCTAGAGCCGGCCCAGGGGGCAAAAATTGTGATTGCCCTCTACCTGGACCTGGGCAACCACCGCCGGTGCACGTGGCCCATCCGGGCGCCGCGAGATACAGAGGCGAGGGCAATACCAACAGAGCTAAAAGTGTTGATATCAAAACAATTGTCCATTTTTGCGTTTTCATCAGCATGCTTGAATCCCTTAATCGCTGGGTCAGACTCTATGTCGTATTTTAATTTTGGTACAACGAGCCTACGCAAAGCGCAAAAAGTTTAAGGTAAGAATTGCTTTCTGCAGAATGATGCGCTGATTATTTGGACTCGCTGGATATCCGGATCTTGAGAGAGTTGTCTCAGGACGTGGCCCTGCTTCCGGGGAGACCCGGGATCAGAGTATCATATTGGGCTCTTTCAAGAACACTTTCCGTTTCTGAGGGAACGATACGAAATAGACTGCGCAAGATGCGCAGTTCAGGTCTAATCCTGGGTTCTCGAAAGTTTCCAAATCCCGCTCTTCTTGACTTGAGGTGGGCGGCGTATGGAATGGACGCATCGAATAATATTCCAAAGAGAGATGTGATCGACACCCTACGCCTGGTCGATGGGGTATTGGTGGTGCAAAATCACCATAGTAATTTTGTAGGAATCATTTTCGTCTACGAAGATCAAGACGCCCTAACTAGAATCTTGAAATTGTTTAGAGGCATTGCGGGGGCTTCAGGGGAAGGCATTTTGAGTCGAATATTTTTTCCGTCCACGGATTTCTTACCTACACTGCAGGACTGGCAACTGATTTATCACATCGCAAAAGAGGATCTCCGATCTTACAAGCAGCTTGCCCAGAAATTTGGGCTGCCACTTAGGACCTTGGAGTCCAAGCTATCCAAGATGGAAGAAACCAGAGCAATTTTTTCCTTTCCGCAAGTAAATATCTCCGCAATGAGGGCAGGAGTGCCCGCAGATCTGATCGTGTTATTTGTTTCACCAGAAGTCCGATCCGAGTCGGAAAGCGAAATATTGTCGTTATTGAATGACTATCTGTTTTATGTTGGGGCTACGTGGGTAGATCATGGATTGTATAGTCTCATTCTCCCGAATGCGCTCACTGCAAGCGACCTTAGAGAAAGGGTGAGAAAAGTTCAGGGAGTGAAGATGGCGAGAATCGAACTCGTGGATGAGCACCACGACCAGATAGAAGTTATGGCTAGTTATGTGCGGAGGAGGATTGCCCTGCTGGAAGCAACAACTCGACACCGTGGAAATGCGAGACTACACAAAGGTTAGCAATTTTTTCTTTTCATTTATCCTAACCGAAGCACTACCTAGTGCCCAAAGGAATTTCCTTCTGATTACGTTGCAATCGATGAACAAACTTCCAGCTTTTGGGGTTGGGGCGGCGAGTACCTAGGTTGCCGCGATTTTTCTTTGTCCCAAGGCCCTGGCTACGTGTATTATGTACGGAGTTCAAGCTGTGCGAAATATTCATCCACCATTGAGGGGAGTAACCCGATACAACGCTACTCCCTCTGAGGGAACGCTGGCGGTGATCACGCCCGCATGCGAGATCTTCCAGATCTGCCCCGTCCACAGGTTTTCCACCAAGTAACCGTACGGATCACTCGGGAGTCCCATGGCGGACGCAGTGGTCGAGATCGTGTCATTTGGGGCATGCAAATCGGTACTCGTGTCAAACAGCCCCACGATCCCATCACCCCGAGGTTCCACTTTGGCAAAGACCTGCGCCGTCCCCGTTTTCAAGATCCGAGCCGCATCAATCGCATCTTGATCTACCTGGATAACCTGGCGGTTCAATAGGAGGCCGAGATCGGCCGGATGAAGACTGCTACTGGTGCCATACGCATTGGTCACTTTGCTCGTCAGATCTATGCCGAGAATCAGGGGCGACGAGCCTAGCGCCCACAAGCTAAGTTGGCTTTGCTCCCCGGCAAAAGACATTCCAGCATTAGCCGGACCATTTCCCACCTCAATCGAGTCGTAATCGTTGAACCCACCAGGGCCGCCGAAGGGCTGCCAGTTCGCGACGGCATCAAACCGATCACTCCAATGAGAATAGCTCGTCAGCGGGAAGACACTCAGACATCCTGTGAAGGGAGGGATGCTGCAGCTTGGGGCGCTCCCTTCATCCGGGCCATTAATTTCAATGTCGGGCTTGAACTCCCATTGGTTGGAATATTTCACAAGTTCCGGGGCGATTTTGATCGTGAAACTACCCTGGGTGGTATCCAGCACCATCGGGCGGCCGGAAAGCATGATCGCGATCGACCACGCCCTCACATCCGGAACATTGTGGTTCGTGATGCCGTCCAGCTTGACGTAATCCACTCCCCAAGAAGCCAGCTCGTTAGCGATGGAGTTGACGTACGCCTGAGCGCCGGGTTTGCTGTAATTCAAATCGACCATTCCGCCGCAGTTGTAGTTGTTCTGCGAGACCTTGGTCGCGATCTCACCTGCGGTGTACTTTGTGCCCAAGACTTTGGTGTTCTCTGTTACAGCTTGCCCAGAAATCCCGGCCGTTTCATAAATTCCAAATTTCAATCCCAAGCCATGCACATAAGCGGCGAGAGCCTTGATGCCATTTTCTCGACCGACGCTGGGAAAATGCGTCGCGTTGATTATCCAGCGGCTGTACTGGTCGACGTTAGGGCCCTGGGGCCCTGGGCACTGATACCAGCCGTCGTCGAGATTGATGTATTGATAGCCCGCCAACGCGAGGCCGCTGGAGATCAACGCCCGTGCCTCTCCCTCTACTTGGGAGGAATTCACTCCGTGCCTGAGGAAGCTCCAAGTACTCCAGCCCATCACCGGGGTCTGGTCGACAGTCAATTTGTGCGCAAAAAACGCCTGCGATGCGTTCATCGCGACGACTCCCTCCTGCTGGGCTATCACGCTGGCTGCCGCAGCTTGAAGTGATCCTACGCCAGATAGAATGAAAGTAGTTACGATAACTACAACCAGAGCAATCTTAGAAAAAGCGACGGTTTGATTTTTGGTAAATTGCATGCTCGTTCGTCTCTAGACTGAAATGTTGGATCAACACCCGAATAAAGACTTTGAGATAATTTTCCGGGAGTGTGGTGCTACTAGTCCATATCGAACAGTAGCTTTCCCAGTCACTACCCTAGAAAAAACCCAACAATCAATTTTTGAAAGCAAGATGAATTTCCTCAACTGTCAAAGACTTGAAAGATCCTTTGTCTCATCGAGTACTGCTTGGCAGTTTTGTTTAGAAATGTTGACTCTTGGTTTTCTCTACAAGGGTTATCGTTGGAACCCGGAGTTTCATTTTTTGTTGATTTGTTGGAAATATTAGGATAAAATTGATGAAAAATCAAACCTGGTTCCAGAATTGAATTACATCGGAAACATATCGTGTTCCGCTATATTTTGTAAAGCTTAAAGCCCTCTCATCCAGTGGACCCAATTGCGAACGGTAGGAATCAAAAAAAATTCCTATCTAAGCAGAAGAAAAAAATAATGTATTCAAACAATCTAATAAGTAAAAACAAATCTTTGATCGCACTCACATCATCCGCGCTACTATTTCTTTTCGTAGCATCAGCGTTCTCCTTAGGCACCGTAGCCTATTCGTCGCACATTAGCACAATCACTGCTGTCGGAGATACTGACATAAACGGCGGGGTCGTGTACAGTTTCTCCCCAGGCGTATTATACGCTCATCCCGGTGATAAGATAAAATTCGTCGATGCCAGTGACGACTTGCACACGATGACCTTCGTAGTGAAATCAGATCTTCCTACAAGCAGCAACTTAGCCTGCGGCGCGCCTTTCCCTGGAGTCTATCAAATATGCGGCTTCAATCCGGGATTTCCAGCAGCCCTTCACTTTCCGACTGGAGGCCCACCACCAGGAGCAGTAATACCCCCAGGGACAGTGTGTGCCCCAACCGGCTCAGTTGTCTCCCCATGCTTCACATTCGTAGCTAACGGAGTGGAATGCACCGTCTGTACTAGCTCCTTGAGTTCGCCATTCGTACTGGACTCTAACAAGGCAAATCATGGTCGGTGGAATATCGGTCCCAGTCCATCTCCGGGAACCCCAGGATCTGTCATCTCTTCGGGCGACTCTTTGTTCATTTTGCCAGCGCCCTTTGTACCAACCACAGAATACTTCCAGATACCAGCGAGCACTCCTGATGGAACTGTACTGCACTACATGTGCGTCATCCACCCATGGATGCAGGCTGAAATCATCGTAGGCTAGCTTACTAGACAAAACAAGAATAAGGGTTGCACGAATTGTGCAACTCCTCCCTTTTTCTTTCCGAAAAATAATCTTTACAAATTTTGGAACACTAGCTTTTCATGACTAATGCAGAGACCTGCATTGAGCTCCGAATCGGCCGATAAGCTTCTGGCCTACGAACGCATATGTTTATCCAATGCCTAACTCGTAAAACGCGTTAACCTTTGGTTTCCACTGGCGTACCATCGCTTGACAATGTGCTTGGCAGTGATGGCTACCCGGACAGATCAGCAATTCTCGTTGTCGGAGCTCCTGGAATAGGCAAGGAGGCCTTAGGTTACTGGTTTGTCCGCTCCGGATTGATCCAGGGAGACTATTGCCTCTACGCGACTCACCGTCTCGTCTCGGATGTTCTGAGGGACATGAAGGGGGTGGGAATTAGCACAGAACGGGTCCCAGAATGGATATCAAGTTCTGGCTCTCCTATTCGTCTAGATCTTCGAGACGCAACGTCGATATCGATTAGCATCAAACAAACTGTACATCAAAACAAAAACAGACGAGTAAGGGTCGCAACAGACATCCTTTCCCCGCTCCTTGTCCTAAATTCTTTGGAATCCATGTACAATTACTGGTCGCAGCTTCTCTCGGATCTGAAGCAGCAGGACGCGGTACTCTTCGCTCTCGCAGAAGATGGGATGAACGCGCCAAACGTCCTAACTACCATGGAGCAAATTTTCGACGGAGTGATTGAGATGAGACTCTATGAAGAAGGACTATCCATCACTCCTCTATTTCGAGTCAAGAAGATGCTGGGTCTTCCGCCTTTACACGGTTATTTTCGCTTTTCAGTTTCGAGTACAGGAATGGAGGTTCTGGCTCATGTCCATTGATATCGTGTCAGCGATAGACGAGCTGAGCACTCTCGCTAGTGGAATTATTGTCATCTTAGCGGCTTACAGAGCACTCAGCATGGGGAGAGCGTTAAGTCGGGTCTATCGTAATCGAGCA
>JAPCJV010000068.1 GCA_027886785.1 Nitrososphaerota archaeon
AGGCATAGAGTCTATACTCCCACTGGGAGTAGTTAGAGTAACAAAGTTGCTCTAGAATTTCTATAGACAAATCGAGATTTTCCTCTTCGTACAATTAAATAGCGACATCAAGAGGACAGGTCATATGCTGATTTCTGACGCACGTCGTGAATTGAAATCCGCCGTCGCGAAAATACGGGAAGACATCATCTCTTTCGCACAAGAAGTGATGAAAATTCCCAGCGTGAGCGGAGACGAAAAAAAATGTTCCGAATTTATCGCCAACGAATTAGAATCAATTGGTTTGGAGACCTCATTAGTTGAAGGAGAAAAGGGTAGACCTAACGTCGTTAGCATTCTGCGAGGTGCAGGCAATGGCAAAACTTTGGGATTTCACACGCATAATGACGTTGTTCCAGAAGGAAACCGTGATCTCTGGAAATTCGATCCATGGGGCGGAGAAATTGCTGACGGAAAGATGTATGCGAGAGGGGCTTCTGATTGCAAAGCTGGGATCATTTCAGGGGTCATGGCGGTTAAAGCTCTAAGGGAAGCCGGAATCCAATTAGATGGCAACGTAATGGTGTCTGTTCCTGTAGGAGAAGAAATTAGCTGGCAATTCGGCACCCAATTTCTCTGGGAAAACGGGTACTTGAAGGCGGACAACATCATACTAGGATGCCCCACTCTGCATGGGCCACAGAGCATTACGACCTCACACAAGTCGTTTTTACAACTAGAAGCCACAACCTTAGGGAAAGCTGTACCCAGTGCCTTTCCCTGGACTGGAGTGAATGCAGTTGAAAAAATGTCTCAGCTCATTGTCGAGTTATTACATCTAAAACTGAATTTCAACCCGCATCCGTTACATCCCCAAGGCCCGACAATGTCGCTTGGAACGATGATTAAGGGGGGTTTTTCTCCCACCGCTACCCCAGAAACCTGTACAGCCGTCTTCGATTTCAGAATCCTTCCGACTCAAAAAAAGGAAGATCTGCTGAGATCCATAGATCAGATCGCAGAAGGTCTGCGGACGAAAGATCCTAGTTTTCGGGTTGCTTTCAAAGAATTAAGATGGGTCGAGGGAGACGATGTTCCACAAGATTCGCCGGTGGTTCGGGCTCTTCAAAAGGCCTCAGAGGATATGCTCGGCCATACTGCGTCCATCGAAGGGATACCCCCAATAGGTCCGTCGAGCTACTTGAACAACATAGCGAAGATTCCTGCGATCACATGGTCTCCCGGAGATTCTACTGCAAACATCCATGGACCAAACGAATGGGTGAGAGTTGATGATATCATTACGATAACCGAAGGCTACGCTCTTGCCGCAGTTTATTCACTTGGTTTGAAATCCTAGTTTTATTTTCCGTTATGTGTTACAAAAGCTCAATTTTAGGTAACGTCCAAATAAGTCCGAGTTTTATGGCCGAGAAGCTTTTCACGTTGGGGAAGATAGTAGCTGTCGTTTCTTTCATAAGTGTTGTTTACTTTCTTGCTTCCGCTGGAACGAATCTGACATTGTATCTCACAATAACCGCTATTTCGATCCTAGGAATGGGGATAGGCGGGGTGCTCGTGCGAATTTCCGACAGAAACATTAATGCAAAATCGAAAGAAAATTAGAAAGAGGGGATCATACTGGATAGATCTTTCTATTCTTCGCAACGATTCTAATCACAAGAATAGATCCAATAAGCATTAGACACATCAGAACCGACATTGCTGCAACAACGGGAAGGGTGCCGCCGCTGCCCGAGTAGGTTGAGAGAATTAATGTAGTTAGTAAAGATGACGACGGTCCCGTCAACAAGATAACCACTCCCACTTCTTTGAAAGAGTCCACGAACATGTAAAGAAATGAATTTACGATTGTGGGCTTCAAAAGAGGGAAGAGAACATGCACGAAGGTACGACTCCACCGGGATCCGACCACGCTTGCAGATTCTTCCAGCTCATCTGCTAGCTGAATCAGGCTATTGGCTGAAAACCGGATCGATATTGGTAGCCAGATCACAACAAGAGCTATCAACATCACCCATGTAGTTCCATACAAGCTATTAACTCCTGGGAGTACTAGAAACATCCAGATAAGTCCCACGCCGTAGACTATTCCTGGAAATGCAAGAGGAAGGTTGCTGATGTAATTGAGAATTACCTTTCCTCTTGTCTTCCCCTTTATGAGGACATAGGCCATCATTGTCCCCAGGATCGTTGCTATGACGGCCGATGCCGCATAAAGTTCGAAACTATTGAATACAGATTGCTGAAAAGATATTGTCTTTAGAGCATCCACGAAATTTGTCAGCGTAAGCCCCGCCGAGAAGGGGCCTATTCCCGGGCCGATCGTGTAGTAAGGAACCAGGGAGACAATGATCAGAGTGGCAAAGGGAAGAAAAAATACTACCGTGATAATGCCTAAACAAACTGCCAGGGCGACCCACCGCCACCTGCCAAGGTCAAACAAAGTCGCGACGCTGGGCCTGCCAGTCACTGTGACAAAACGGTACGATCGCCGCACCGCGAAAAGATAGAGACTGATAATAATGATGGTCAATACCAGATAGATCAAGCCATATGCAGCTGCCAGACTATACTGCGAGGTTACATCCATGAGCAAGTATACCTGAGTGGCAAGATTTGCGATGTGCACCCTTGAACCTAATATGAACGGATATTCGAAAACCCCCACCACGAACAAGACACCGAGCATGAAAGCGGCAAGAATTTGTGGAGCAACAAGCGGAATTGTAACGTACCTGAGCGTTTTCCACGTGCCGGCCCCAGAAATCTGGGAAGCTTCCTCGTGGGAAGGATCAAGAGAAAGAAAAGCTCCTTCTAGCATGAGATAAGTAATTGGAATAGCACCGATCGCGGTCACAAAAATTAGACCGCCCATCGAAAAGACATCGAACGGTGCAAAACCAATTCCTGTAACATTTTCTACCGCAAGGTTAACCAATCCGATCTGGGGGCTCAGCAAGAAGATCCAGGAGATCGCTCCTACAAGGTTGGGTAGGACCAGTGGAAAAATCGGTAGCAATCTTAAGAAAGATTTTCCGGGCACGTTAGTCCTAACGACTAACCAAGCATATGGGGCAGCAAGTACAATAGTTAGTAGTACAGTTCCCAAAGCATATTCCAAAGTACCTGCAAGTAAAGCTGGAGTGCGACTAGCCGTCAACGCTTGTATTATGTAGCTCAGTGTGAAGTTCGTCGATCTAAAATTTGTTGTAACACTCCCATATAGCAAAAAAACGATTGGAAGTATGAAAAAAATTGTGACGACAAGGAAGATTAAAATGGGAATCTTTGTCGCCATAATTGCTTTCTGCTTAGTAGAATTATGCACAAATTAGCCGATGTAAATACCTTTTGTGCGATTCCTGGGCATCGAAACTTGATCGTGTATCAAAAAAGAAAAGACCTTTTTCTTCTGAATGGAAGGAGTGATTCTCAAATTTATATTAGACTCGATGAATCAACAAAAGTTGTAAGATAATGAGCGCTGCTACTGCAGGTTATCCAGGATTTCAAACATCTTCTCCTTATGTTCTGCCTTTGCTTCTCGAAGCAACGAAAAACTGTATCGAAAATTTTTGCCGAGTCAAAGAAGGTGAAAACGTCCTAATTCTGGGGGAGTTCGATACGGATCCCATTGTTGTTTCGGCTTTCGCGGCATCAGCAAAGCTCGCAAAGGGGAATGTATCCATCATGATGACGAGCCCGTACAGCGCTGGAGGTTGGCTAAAAGGTCAGCCGAATGATATGGTAGTCGGTGCGTTTGAAAAATCTGATGTCCTAATCTCCTGCTCTTACTTTGAATTCGCTCATAACGAGAAGACATTCTTTAACAAGATTTTCAGCGGAAAGTACAGGGTATGTTCACTCTTGAATGCGGCAAGTACTGGTTGCCTAATTTCTTCCGGGACTTTTCCCATTCCTCTGTTCTTGGAGATCGGCAAACGAGCCAACAGCATCCTTCAGAAAACCAAAAGAATCAAAATTACAACAAATTCTGGAACTGACATTATCTTCGATGGTCCAACGGGGATAAGGTATAGCAAGCCTCTGGAGCCGGGAACGTGGGACAATTTTCCCCTCATGGGAATAAACAATTACCCCACCCAGTCAAACGGTGTTGTGGTGTTTGATGAGTCTACCATAACCGGAAGATCTTCGTCGCCAATCAAGATAACAATCGAGAACAATTATGTTAGCAAAATCGAAGGGGGTTCGGGAGCCGAGAGGAATGCGATAGATTCGTTCGCAAATGGTAGATTCGCTGTACGCCATCTAATGTTGGGTCTCAATCCTAAAACTAGGATGGTAAATGCGCCCCAATTCGAAAGAGCCAGAGCAGCCGGAACTGCTCATATAGGTCTGGATGGAACCGGAGACTCCGGAGTTTTGGATCGGACGAAGCCTGGTTACTCCCATTTTGACATGATCCTTGACACGCCTACTATTTGGGTCGATGATGATCTTTTTGTGAAAGACCGGCGATTGCTGATTCTGGAAAATCCAGAACTTCTCGAGATAGCCAGTGCGTATGGGGATCCGAAGAAAGTCTTAGCCCAGAACCCGTTCATGTGGTAGTATCAAAATCAAACTTTTTTGGCATATTCATTTCCCAAGAATTGATGGGTGGCATTTGCAACCCACTGCACTTTATTATCCCATCTTCTTTCAAAAAAGTGTGAATGAGCCGCCTAAATACCTACATCGAGTCCTGCAAGCAAATCGAGCCCATAGAAATCGGTCTATTGGTCAGAGCCAGCGATCAGTTGCGTTCTGATCTGGGAGATCTTTCCGAGCTTTGTGCCTCTATAGGAGAGAAGGGTCTCATCCAGCCGATTGTAGTCAGACCCAGAGGCTCAAGGTTTGAGATCATTTGTGGCAATAGGCGTTTCGAGGCATGCAGGAGGCTCATGAAGCGTCACGTGGAGTGCATCGTTCGTGACCTGTCAGATCAGGATGCATTCGAGATCTCAATCATAGAAAACATCCAGAGAAACACGTTATCCGTCATCGAAGAAGCAAAAGCATTTCAAAAATATGTATCGCAGCACGGATGGGGAGGAGTGTCTCAGCTAGCGAGAAAAATCGGCAAGAGCCAAGAATTTGTGTCGCATCGTATTGCTCTCCTGGATCTACCCTCGAAGGTCCTCATGAAGGTATCAGACAATGAGATCAGCGCAAGCCAAGCTCAGGAGTTGGTGTGGGTCAAGAACCAATCGTCGAGGGATCTCCTCTTTGAAACAATGGAGCGAGAAAAGTTAAGCATAGCAGAATTAAGGCGCATGAAAAGTGAATTGGAACTCGGCGCCAGAGGCGATTCAGACAAAGACTACTACACCCCTCAATTTGAAAGTCGTGAAATAGAGGGTTCGCATTCCAGGTTCCAGCTAGAGTCAGATTCTTCAGAAAAAAAGGATAAGAAAGTCCTGGAGGAAGCAATTCTAGTTTTGCGCATTGCCCTAATTCGCATTGATGCCGTGATCCCAAAGGCCGGCTCAGGGAAACTGAGACGCGTATTGATGAAGGAGCGTTTTAACCTTCATGCACAAATCGATTCTCTGATCCGCGTCAAAATGGAAATGCCGTCGCCGAATTGATTGCTAGATTTCGTTTCATCTTAATTCCTCGCAGCTCGTGATCCTTTCGAAACTCTCTTAACAAGCGGGCAAACAGGAATTCGTTGACTCCACTTGTCATTTGACATCGCGATCTTTCTGGCAGCCACAGGCATAACCACTCTTGAAATAGTGGAGGCTGCCGCGGTCGGTCTAGCTTTATCGGCACATTCTGGAAAAAACTCAGCCTTTCTTTACGTTGCGTTTGGAATATTGGCTGTTATTATTCCAACCCTAATTCTGGGCAAGCTAATTGCCCTATTGCCAGATGTCTATGTTAGAACTGTTGGCGGTGCTCTCTTGCTCTATTTTGGATTAAGACTAATCAAGAGTGCCAGGCGATCCGTTTTGAAAAGCCGAAGTCCTGGGGGTTTCGGAACGGGCCTCGAAGAAGAATCGCACCGAGGACTAATGTACACTGCCTTCTCAGTTGGCGCGATTGAGGCTTTCGAAGCAGCCATTGTTTTGGTGGGTTTGTTACCCGTAGATTTTTCCTCCACTATCTTTGGAATAATTGTCGGTACTGTTATCGTCGTTGTTTCGACATACATTCTAAGAAAACAGGTGAGGAAGGTTAAGCAGGCGAACATGAAAATTCTAGTCTCTGCTCTATTGCTGTCATTTTCTGCCTTCTGGTTTGGAGAGATCTTTTTCGTGTTGAGTGATCTTTTGCTGATTCCTCTTTTCACTATGTTCTTCATCATTGTGTACGTAGTAGCCAACCGGCGATCCCCTCCTCCAACGAAAACGAAACAAGATTTAACTCGACCCATCGACCGGAATGAAGAATCTGCTACCAAATAAGTTAGAGATGGGGCAAAACTACATGACTGCCAGAAATTGTTAACAGAACAATTTGATATTATGTGTAGGGGAGAATCTCCTTTTTGGAACAACCTTTTAGAAAAATAGCTGTAGCGGTGGATGGATCCTCATTTGCAGCTCGTGCTCTCGATTTCGGCGAGGATCTCGCCTCAAAATATGGGGCAGAACTTATTTTGATTAACGTGGTCGGCGTACCGGGAAATTTTGGAGAGTTGACGCCAACGATGAGTTCGAGAGTCGACTCAGTTTTGCAAAGCTACCTGACGGATAACAAAAAGCAAGCAATGGACTGGATGAATGGAGCTGTTACTGCCGCCAAAGCAAAAGGCATCAACGCCAACAGTGAAGTGATTGAAGGAGACAATTCAGTGGTGGAAGCAATCACAAATTATGCCCGGGAAAAACAGATTGACCTATTGATTGTGGGCACAAGAGGAAAGAGCGCGTTCAAGAAACTCATTCTAGGAAGCATCGCTGCAGGTGTTGTCAGTCACGCGAATTGTCCTGTGCTCGTCGTGCGTTGACCGAAATATGGTAGAACACCTCAAATCCTTCTGAATATAGGAGCACTTTTCCATAACTCCGATCTGCAGGTTTCTCTGGAACTAATTCGAATCTGCACCCGACAGAAAAAGTGCTAACTATTATAAGTCGTCCTCTGGTGAAGCAGGCTGTGGGTCTCAACTTTTAGAGCACACTATCGTCAAGCAGATTGAGAACAAACTTCGGGTAACTGAGAGCATCTGGGCTACCGACAAGGGGCTTCCGCTCAACTGCGGATGCGAGGAAGGATGGAAAGAATTCTACCTGCCCGAGAGTTGCACAGTATTTTCTGAAAAAAACGTCGATCTGCAGAGAGAGTCGAGGAATTGCCTAAATCAATCGATAATTAAGGTTGGAAACAAGAATTGGCTCTAGCCTGATTGGAGTTACTCCCTTTACCAGTAAGCCCACACACACAGCAGGTAGGGTCTCCTATAGGAAGTAGGACACTTGCCCCCTCCCCCGCTTTACTCTAGAGGGCTAGCCCTAGCTGAAGGTAGAGTCCTACGCTTTCACGCACCTCGCGCCATTGATTAGACTGCTCAGGTTTTCACTCGATTTTACGAAGGGAAAGCAGACGCTCTCGTGCCTTAGGGGTTCGTGGGTTCGAATTCCACCCCTCGCATTTTTAGGGCTTGGTGAATAACCTCCAAGGTAGTGCTGATCCGAGGGTATCCCTGTCGAACGATTTTGTTCCAACGACTCTAGGGTTCCCTGATCATATTCCTTCAAGTGACAAAGGTCGACAAGAAAACTGATCTTTGAAATGAGCCTTTCTCATAGCTCGTGCGGCGAGGATATTGCTACCAACTAAACTTGTACTCGTAGTCTTTCAAAACCGCGCTGGCATCGAAATTCCGGTAGTCTTGAATCATAGATCGAAGCTGCGTCTAGAGTTTATGTCGAAGCCTTCCAAATTAAGCTAAAGCCTGTGCTCGTCGAGGATATTGCGCCCGGCGTGGCCAGGGTGTTGGAGGTGTCAGAATCAATCATAGTAAAGCTGAACACAGTTGCGTGCGGGTTTTGCGAGCTTGTCGAGGCAAGCCAGAATCCAATTGATCCCTTCGTTCCCACAGAGCTCGGAGCTATTGTG
>JAPCJV010000069.1 GCA_027886785.1 Nitrososphaerota archaeon
CGTCCTTTCTCAAAATCATGCCGATTACGGCGGCGTGCCTCCTGGAAGACCGCGCGAGGTGCAACTTCTCCCTCGGCTCCAAAACAAGCAGCTTTCCTGATTCATCGACGGTGTAGATCAACTCGGGAGCGCTTTCATCTTTTCCGAGAGCGGATTGCTTCTGCATGTATTTTGGCAAGCCTAACCCGTGAAGAAGTTATTTCAGGTATTCGGAACTATGCAATCCTATTTTTTGTTTATTACTTCGGCCGCGGCTTTCACGGAGTCGAAGATTTTCTTGTATCCGGTGCATCGACACAGGTTTCCAACGAGGGCATCCCGGATTTGGGCATCTGAGGGACTCGGTATCTTATCGAGCAGGGCTCTGGAGGACATGATAAATCCCGTCGTACAAAAGCCACATTGTAATCCGCCGTAGTCCATGAAGCCGATCTGAATGGGATCAAGCTCACTCCCTTTCAATAGTCCCTCAATCGTCCTTATTTTTCTATCTTGACACTGCAATGCATACGTCATGCAAGAATAGATCGCTTTTCCATCGGCGATGACAGTGCATGACCCGCAACCGCCCGTCTCGCACCCTTTCTTCGTTCCTATGAGTCCCAGCCTGTCGCGAATAACATAGTTCAAAGATTCGAACGGTTCAATCGCCAAACTAAAATTTTGACCGTTGATCGAAAGCGTGATGGATTCCAAAATACTTCACTAGTTTCCTGAGGATTCCAAAGCTCTACGACAGGCGAGAGAGATAGCTCTTCTTCCCAAAACCTTTGCTAGGTGCATGCGATACTCAGATGACGCCCGGATATCTGAGATTGTTTCTAGCTCCTTCGAAAGGTTCTCCTCAAGGATCGTTCTAATTCGCTCCTCATCTGTAGCCCTAACACCTTCGAGAAGTTTCTGTGTTTTCTCGGGTCTTTTTGGCTTCTCACCAATTCCTCCTCCGAAGCAAAGCCTAACATTTGAAATTGTTTCGTGATCCAATCCGACAAAGGCGCCGCAGTTGACGATCGCCCAATCATCTCCCGTCAATCCGAACTTTTGAAATGCACTTCCAACGTGCTCTTTTTTCTTTGAAAGGGGAATAGAAATTTCCTGAACAAATTCCCCCAGTTCAAGATCGGTCGAAAAATATCCGCGAATGAATTCTGAGACGTTTAGTATTCTACCAGTGGGTGCGAGCTTCACAATGGCATCCAGTGCTACTAACGCCACTGGAAGATCAAAAAAGGGTAAGGCGGTACATATTGCCCCGGCAATAGTTGCAACATTTTTCACCTGCAAGGGCTGAATTACGGTTAACGCCTCAGTCACAGCGGCTAATTGTGCTATTTTGGATAGTTCGTCTGTGTCCATCATAGAACTCATGGTTGTAGTCGCTCCGATGCGCACCGACGACTCGTCGACTCTGATATAACTGAGGTTCAGGGAAGAGAGATCAATGAGGCAGTCAATTTCTGATAGCAAGCCTCGATGAGCTACTTCATAAATTCCAGTTCCCCCACTGATGATTCTCACGCTCGCGCCGTACTCCTTCAAAAGCGCGGAAGTTTCCTCAATGGTTTTTGGTTTGAGGAATTTCGTTGGTTTGAAAGCTTGGGACATGACCATCACAAAAAATCAAGGATGTTACGAGGTGTACTTCAGTTCCTTGAATTAAAGAAAAAAATGCCTTAATGTCTATCTCGCCGTTTCGGAGGAAAGCATCCTAACTAGATCCGCATTTGTAACGATCCCCGTTACTCTCCCTTTTTTCGTGGTTAAGATCGCCTGAAAGTGCTGCAATAATGGGATCGCAATTGAGATCGGAGTGTCTTCTGCGACCGTGGGAAACGCCTCATCCATTACTTCCGCAACTTCTCTTGAAAGCAAAAGTTTGGGATTGGTAACCTTGAGCAGGCGGTTGGAAATGCTTCGCTCTGAGATGCTCCCTACCCAGTGATTTTCTTTGTCCCGCACTGGGAGCTGTTTGAAACCATGCTGCTGCAAGATCTGCACGGCTTTAGAAATCAGATCGTTATCTTGGACGCTGACGACTTTTTTTATTGCAATGTCTCCCGCCAGTCCGATCTGAGGACTACCGAAGGAATCCATAATGTCGTACGCTTTCTTCACAAGTTCGTAGCTCGGGCTGAGCTTCTTGTTTTCTATTTTGGTGATCGTGGATTGGCTCACACCGAGGTAAGAGGCGAATTTCCTCTGGCTCAGACCGAGCTTGATCCGTCTTTTCTTTATCTCTTCAATAGGTGGGAGTAAGGTGGAGGAACCTCAACTCTTCAGTCGAGAATAGCCCTATTAGAGGATATTCCCTTGAAGACTCAAATGATTCCGTTTGAGTCGTAAATTCTACTTCATCTTCCGATAAGAAAAATCACTTTGATTAGTTCGGACAAGGTGGCGAAGCTACTCAGCCGCAAGCATTCTGCACCATGGTTACTACAGAATAACTGAACGGGAGCAGCCCAGCGTCCATATTTTCAGGATCGTGACCTGCTCCGGGACCAAGAGCACTGTAAGTATTCGGCAGATAACCGCCAGAAAGAAGAGACCACAGTTCAGGTTCCATCGAGGCGAAAACTCTTGAATAAAGCATGGTTCCCGCAGCAGTCGAAACTTGAGCGTTGCTCGTATCATATCCGTAAACTCGCATAACAAATATTACCTGACCCAGTTGCCATGTGGAATAAGTTCCGGGCCCGTCAACCCCATAACCATCCCAGCGGGTGACTAGACTGGTAGCGAGATTCTTTCCGGTTTGTATATTGCCATTCAGCCAGGCATTGATTGGATGCGGACCAGCAACGTCTACACTCGCGCCGGGGTTTAGGGTTCCTTGGCCCCCCCCGTTCCATGCATCAGATTGAATATTATACGTACCGCCTCCAGTATACGTTCCGTAGGGATTTCCCAAACACAGGATATTCGTACAGACAATAATGTTCTGTCCATTAGGTGGAAGCAGTATTGTATGTTGATCCCCTGGATTACCAATAATGATGGGACTACCCACAATAGCCTCGTATCTTTGTCCGTCATTGGGTTGAGTGAAGGCTCCGAGTAGAGTATTCGTAGCTTCGCATGTCACTTCGATTGCACTGTAAGTGAAGTCGGCCAGCATCCAGCATGTCGGGACATTATCTGAAGTGGTCCAGTACATGTTATCGCAGGAGTTACCTCCCACATAGTCCGTGCAACCTTGTTCGCAAATATCATGCAACATTCCTACTTGTGGATTCCACCCGCAACTTACAGTTTTGTCAGCTACCTGTTGGGAGCACGGGTTCCTTCCCCACCGCTGTCACGACAACGACTATCAAGATAAGAGTACCAGTGACGGGTGCAATTGCCTTGCTTCGTCCATTGGAGCGAAGCCCAGTGCTCCGCCCGACAAGCATAATTTTCTAGAGCAGTCCTCTGAAGTGTTAACGGAGTTTTCTAAGTAGAATCTATAGAAATTGTCGAAATTATTTTCGACAAAGGTCGAGTTATTGCAGATAGATTACGAGAAATTTTCGCTTTCCCTGAAGTGAAATTGGAATTTTTCGAGATGTACGCTCGCAAAAAATCTAGGGGGAGGCCCCCTAGGGGCCAACGCAATCGGGGGGAGGAAAACTTCCTGCAATATAAATGAAGGAGATCCAAAGAATTCGCCTACGAGAATTCTCGACAAAGGCCGAGAATGGATCAAATCCACGCGGAGTACTTGTCGTGTCTCGTACTGTCGTAGTGTTTGATTAATTCGGCGCGGGATTTGAAAGTCTCATTGCAGTGGACGCAAGAGAATTTCATGTTGACGAGCCACTGCTCTCGCTCCTCTCCAAGTACGGGAGCTTTTGAAATCAGAGTCTTCGGCTGGCTCAAGAAAGATGCCAAACCATTCTTATCAAAAATCGAATAAAAGATTTCCCGCTGTTTCAAGAAATCTCTTCGAGAAAATCTAACAGAAGATCGTGAAATTCGTGCGGCTTGTCCAGATAGGCTGCATGCTTTGCATTTTTTATTATCAGCAGTTTGGAGTTAGGAAGAAGTGCCTTGAGCTTTTTTCCGTATTCCTCCACCGGAAAAATGTTGTCCCGTTCTCCCCACACGAGAAGAGCTGGAACTTTCAGTTCCTCAAGAGCTTCGTCCGCAATCCCAGATAGAGAAGGTGCGACCAGAACCAGACCTGAGACCTCGCCAGGATTTTCAATTGCGAAGGCGAGTGCGAATCCTCCTCCCATGGATGCGCCTAGGATCACGACTTTGGACTTGGTCAGATCTACAAAATTTCCCAGGACTTTCTTCAAAAATGGAACGTACTCTGCAAAGTTCTTTTTTCCAAATTTGTCCGACCGGGAAGCCTTCCCCTTTGGCAGATCCATCGCGATATAGGGAAAGCCATGGTCAGACAAAATTCTCAAGGTGCCCACCTTTTCCCAGACGTCAAGAGAAAATGAAAACCCGTGAAAGAGGAGCACCGCAGGCTTGGAGTAGTCCTTTCCGAGATTTGCAGACGGCCGCGTCCGGACTCTAGCTCCTTCCACTGTCAAGGTTACGTCTTGGGACATTAGTCTAAAACACTCTCAGGATGGATGTAATTCTGAAGCCTGAAATCAATATATCTCTAACATGAAGATAAATTGGAGATCTTCAGATTTGAGTTTCAACGCCTGGAACAAGGATATTCAAAAAATTCGAGAAACGATCTTGAACCTAAAGCTAGACCTGGAAAAGAGCGACCCCAAAGATCGGCTCGACTTGGTCAGCCATGTTGTCGAATGCATTCAATTCATGAAGCAGAGCAATATCGGATGGTTATCATTGTTGACGAACCCGCAGATGGCAAACAGTCTGGACGAGGAGGCCCTCAAAGATATCTACGGAAAATTCCGCAAGATCGCAATTGAAAGAATCGAAAATGACGTAGATTGCATTGATCGTTACATGATAAATCTCGTACCACAGGATTCAGATGCGGACAGTCTAACTTAGCTCTTCGTCGATAGGATAAAGTACCCTTTTCTGCCCCTAGCGGTTTCCTTCACCTCGAATCCGCTTTGCTCTAATTTTTCCCCAAGTTCTTTCTGCGATAGAAACTTTACTTTTGCGACGCGACTTTCGAGCTTGACTTTTCCCGGCAGCAAATCATTGATTACGAGTATTCCATTTGATTTTATCACTCGATTAAGCTCGTACAGGGCGCCCTCCTGATCTGGGAAGTGGTGAAAGGCGCTGGTACTGTATGCTTTGGAGAAGTACGCCTCTGGAAAGGGAATGCTTTCGGATACCCCATTGAAAGCTTTGACCTGGGGAAATTTTCTCTTGATGTACTCGACACGGCTGTTGTTCGGCTCCAGCGCAAACATGTCGTCCGAGATATTTGCAATTTCATTCGCGATTACTCCAGTGCCCGCTCCAACGTCCAAAATGACATCTTCTTTTTTCGGGTCGAGCAACCTGAGCAAAATGGGATAATCGTTTCTGAATTGTCGCTTCCTGCTCCAGCTGTACAGGTTTAGGAGAAGATCCGAAAAACGCAAAAGGAAAACGAGCGCTAAATCCTACTTACCATCGGGAATTCCTTCCCACCTTTTGAAGAGTTTATGCTCTATTCCGAGGAGATCTAGAACCTTCCCTACGAGGTGATCGACTAACTCCTCAATTCGTTTGGGCCTCATGTAAAAACCCGGCATCGCCGGAACTACAATCGCTCCTGCCCGAGAAATCGTCACCATGTTCTCCAGATGAATTAAGGAAAGCGGAGTTTCTCGCGGGACGACTATGAGCGGTCTTTGTTCCTTCATTGTGACCTCTGCCGCACGCAGCATCAGGTTGTCCGCCATGCCCGATGCAAGAGCTCCCAGGGTGTGCATGCTGCATGGGATCAAAATCATCCCGTTGGTGAGAAAGGAGCCGGATGAAATATCCGCTGCAATGTCATTTATCCTATAGAGCTTAGTCGCCAGTTTTTCTACCGAGGATGCAGTATACTCAGTTTCAGCGGCGATCGTGACTTTGGCTGCCGGAGTGATCACTACATGAGTTTCGCACTTTAATTTTTTCAAAACCTCCAACAAACGGATTCCATAGATGACCCCGCTGGCTCCAGAAATTCCGACGACGTACTTGCGAGATCTGTCCACCATGTCCACTCCCATTGGTCTACCGAGAAATGTGGCTCCAGATCGACCAGATTTTTAGGGCATTGCTCAATGAACTGTTTGGAGCTCGGCATGAACGGCCGACATGACCCTGACCAGCCCTTCCATCATCTCTGTAAGCTCCGTGCTGTGAATCAGAAAGCCCACGTCCATACCATCATCTCGGATATCGTCAGGCTTTAACTCGGAAACAATCACATACTGCTCATCCACCAAAACTACCTGAACGGGAGCCGCGGAGGGAAGAAACGAGATTACGGAATTTTCTATTTCCTTCAAGCTCTGTACTGCCGTCGTAAAGACTGGTTCGTCCAAAGTCGAGGTGAAAATCTGCAGGGTCATTCCAAGCCTCGCTCGCTCGTACAAAATCGTCGACAATTTCGAGAGTCTGATGAGCCCGTTGGCCGTCGTGAGAATTACCACTTTTTTTCTGCTGCCTAGAAAGAGCTCCCTGATTTTCCGAGAGACAGCTACTCTGGGATAGTAACGTAACACCTTGGACCTCAGAGCTTCCGCCCGTTTGACGAAGGCCATAGACTGGTGAATCACCTCCAATTCCGTTAGGGCTTCAATTCCCTGCTTGATCCTTTTTTGTTCCTTCTCTAGGAGAGGAATCAAAACGTCTTTTGGAGATTTCGCGACAAAAATCTTCATATCATCCTCACTCTGCTCGACTAGGCCCCTCTCGACGAGCTTCCTCACCGCACCGTAAACTTTGGTCCTTGGAACTCCGGCGACAATTCCGATCTGATTAATCGTGGCAGCGCCAGTCTGAAGAGACGCGAGAAAGCATTTACTTTCATATTGAGATAAGCCGAGAGATGAAAGCGCGTTAAGTTGAGCTTCACTCGTGTTTTCTCCGGAAAAAGTTGACGCAGGCTGCAATTATGGCGTACATTTCACTGCGCACTGCTCCTGACCAGTTTAAGCGTTTCGTCCCTTAGAACGAAGATTGGATTTTCTCAAGAATATTTGAAAAAAGAAAAGCTTTTCTCAAAAGATTTCGTAATTTACAGGTGATAGTTTTTGTTCGAATATCAAGGCGTGAAAATTACTTGGCTGGGACATGACGGTTTCAAAATCGAGGACGGAGGAAAAACTTTGGTTATAGATCCTTTTCAATTGAAGCAGAAAGTTCCGGCGGATTATGTTCTCGTGTCCCACGAACATTTTGATCACTCAAACGCAGAAGATCTCAAAAAGGTCGTGAAGCCCAATGGGACCGTCGTAGTCGGAATCCAGGCGTCAAAAAGTGAGATTGAGAAAGCTTCTCCCATGGAGATTAAGATCGTAAAGCCCGGGGACAGAGTAAAGCTTGGAAATTTTGAAGTAAGGGCTGTTCCCGCCTATAATACTAACAAGTTTCGGTCCCCGGGGAAACCGTTTCATCCGAAGGAGGACGGAAAAGTAGGATATGTTGTCAAAACAAATTCTGGAGTTTCGATTTACCATACGGGCGACAGTGACCTAATCCCTGAAATGGAAAATCTCATGCCCGATATCGCACTTTTGCCCATTTCCGGAACTTACGTCATGACAGTAGATGAGGCGGTGGAGGCGGTGCGAAAGATCAAGCCGAAGATCGCAATTCCGATGCATTACGGCACAATAGTCGGAAGCGAATCAGACGCCCGCAAATTCAAGGATTCGGCCGAAACGGAAGTTCACATTCTGACTGCTGAATAGTTATCTCAAGCTCTGCCGAGGCGGTCTCCTTCCCGAAGGAACCTCCTCCATTTCAAATTCAGGTACACTGTCGTGCCTTTTCTCTGAACGGAGCTTTACGCGACCCGCGGCGTTGATTTTTATGTAAATGCGGTCTTTTAGTGACTGGTTCAACTCGTACCCCACCGAATTTCTCCCGAGCAAAGCACACACTTTGCTTGTGGTTCCCGAGCCCA
>JAPCJV010000007.1 GCA_027886785.1 Nitrososphaerota archaeon
GAAGGTTTGTGCATGATGCACACCGAAGACATTAAGATGGCGCTCAGCCATCATATTTTGCATTTCGATGTGATTCAAGATTGCATGAGCAGCACTGTCTTTTCCATGACGAGCTTTGTGACCGAAAGCTAAAAGCAGGCTCATTATTTATTCCTCATAATCGGTGGTAAAGTATCCCAGAAACGATAGATTAACCACAATTGTGTCAATGTTAATGCTGTTTGTAAAATATACCAAACCTGAAAATACTTTGAGTGTTCTGCGGTCGCCAAAATGAATCCGTTGATCTGACAGAGCACCACAAAAATCTGCGACTTCTTGCTGAAGTCCCGGGTGTGCCGTCTCTTCAGCATGCGGTGAAAGAGGGGATAATAAATGAACGGCGTCATCGCCACGCCTAAGCCGAGAAGAATTGTTTTAAGCATTAGACCTTTTTTGCCGAGCCCTCAAACCAAGCTGTGCAGTTCAGACAGTGAATTCTGTCCTTCTTGCGGAAGTCTGTGTATTTGTAGCCGTCGTGTCGAACATTCTCGGAACCACAGCGACGGCAGCGGTCAGGATTGCCGTCATGAATGACATTTGGATGCTGCAACATCCAAGGCAAAAAGCGATAATATAACTCTTCAAGCAAAAGCACATCATGGCGGTTATATCGCACCATCGTATGCCATGCTTTTATATCCCCGTTCATACACGAACGCCAAAGGTCAAACCCCGTATGAGATACTTTACGCCCTATTCCTAATTCTCGACACATATCATCCAGTTTGTTACTCTTGAACTTGAATACGCTTCGAGCTACTTTTAGTGTATCCACAGTTTGGACAGGACGTACTGGCAGCAATCCTAAAACTAACCAGCGGGTGCGAATTGTCGGTAAGTCAAAAGCATCGCCGTTTTGAGCCACGACAATATCAACGGAATTCAAATCTTCCCACAATTCACTGGCAAGAGCACTATCATCACGCTTATCCGTTTCCCAGTTTGGATAATCAGGAAGAGCGCGCATCTTGACGCCCCGGCCTCCTGCGATTTTGAATCCGTATGATGCAAGATAGCCCTCTTGGTAAAAGTCAAGCACATTTTGTTCCCATTTGCCCCAAGTATACCCGAGACTAGGCATTGTTTCGATATCTAAAAAACCAATTCGTGCGTCAGGAATTGCTTCTATAATTTTTTTGGGCCGCAGACAACCGCACGTTTTGCAATCGAGTCGAAATTCTTTTATTTCGTGACACTGCGGACATTCACGCTTGACAGCTTTCATAAAACTCCTTTAGATGTAAAATTTCTAACTTCAGAAGAAATGGGCTCCGATTCCGAGTCCGACGCCAATACTGACAAGAACGGTTTTGAAGAAGTTTTTGCGGGTTTTTGCTTTGTAAGCATTAAAGTCACCCTGCACTTTCTTTGTTGCGTCATTTGCTGCCATCAATTGCTTTTGGTCGTTGTCGACGTCAGATTTGTGCGCTGTCTTTTCCGCAGAGAGAGCGGTTGCATCATTGGTGATTGTCTGGTTATCATGTGTGACTTCAGCGGTTAGATTGGTGATAACTTTTCGATCTGCGGGCAGTTCCTCAAGATCTTGAATTGTCGTTAATCCGCCGAGCGGGTCTATGGTAAATCCTGTAGGCGTAGCGGCCACAATGGCGTTGGGTACAAGTTGGGCCCATCGCTGCGCTTGAGCCGTGGGGGTAAGTTTGGCGTCATCGCTCTTTTGCTTTATGAGAGCGTTGCTCAATTGCTGATTAGCGACTTGCAATTGAGCGTTGGCTGCCTGTAGTTGAGCGTTCGCCGTGGCCATCTGCGTCTGAGTTTCTTTGGACTGTTGCTGAAGGATGGCGTTCTGTTGGGCGGCCGTAACAGCCGCTTCCTGGGCTGCTTTCAACACTTGGGCCGCAATCTCAGCTTTAGCCTCGGCTACGTCCGCCCGCTTGGATTCAAAGAAGTAGACGCCGGTAAGAAGGGCAACTACCAAAAGACCGGTCAAAACAAGATGGGTAGGATCGAGCCAAACGCCTATTTTCTTCTCAATAGCTGCGATCTCAGTTCCGATGTCAGGCATTGTTTCCCTCCATATCTTCTGTATCAATACAGGCACGATTCGGTGATTTTGACGTCTCATCCTTAAGGAGCTGTCTAGCCGGGGGATTATTGACGTAGGACAAGGCATTTTTAAGCCAAGAAGGGCTGTCTACGCGCCCCAGGAGCCTATTACAGCCACGATGCCGGCCCGGACATAGTAAACCCCTAACTGAGTATGGGAGAGCCTCTTCTCGGACGAGACGTATAGCCTCGACTTTCGTTTTAGCCTCGGCAGTAAAGGTACGATCTTCTATTTGCGTGACGGCCTTCCAACCACCTGCAATATGAGAAGCGTTGATCTTAAAATGGAAGTGATCAACATTCAAAGGCGCGTCTTTTGGGAGCCGACCGCAGATACCGCATCGGTAGTTTTGTGACTGCTCTAGGGCCCGATATTGGACTAAAGTCCACCGGTACGCTTTCTGGAGCCGTTTATCCTTTGCAATCTCTTGTGGGGTCATGTACTTTAAGTGTCAATACAGGCACGAATCATAAAATATCATCAAATGCGCCGGCGGCCATCAGACGGTGCATTTCTCGTAGCCAATGAATTCCGTGGGCATCTTCGATTTCAATTCCTTTAAGGTTGTGAGTTTGACTCCAAACTGACTCATGAGACATCTCATGGAGCAGAGTTTCACAGGCTGCATTCACATGATGACGTTGCCAATCTGCAAGTTCGATGGCGCAAGCTGTCCCGTCAGGGCTACAAAATGTTTGTCCTTCTAAATCAGGATCTTCAAATTTCACGAAATAGACACGAGTTTCGGGTAAATGGTCTCCAAAATAGACTTCCTTGTAGCCCGTAAATTGCGCTTGAATATTTGCATCAGTTATATAGCGTGTCTGAGCATTTGCAGTTCCAGCGATACACAGAATCAATGCCGGAAGCAATTTATTCTTCATCTTTTTTCGCCTTTCGAATGAGCTCTAGAAGAGTTCGAGGATGGACGCCCTCAAGTTGTCCTTTGTCGAGTTTAAGTTCGGAATGCTCGCGAAGAAAGCCCACGATTTCACCGATTTCTTCCGGTGTTAATGTTGCATCACTCATTCATCCTCCCGAAAGCTTCTGTCATTACCGCGGGGCTCAATCATATCCCAGACTACTCTCTCTGCGTTTTTGCCATCCAACATTGCAAAGAGAAGGGCTCTCAGATTATCATATTTTTTGAAATATGCGGCGCATTCCGCCCGATATTGCCGCTTATCTCTGCCGTCATAAATTGGTCGGTCAAGATAAACTCTTTCGGCTTCCGAACGGATGTCAAAAAATTCTTTGCTAAGTCGAGTATCCCATTGCAAAAGCCACTTTCTAAAATGTTCGGGAGTGTTGATGAGAAGATTGTCAATTGTTCCGCCGCTTGAAAGAATCTCCCATATACTACGGGCGTTCATGCCAGTCACAATTCGATGCAATCGAACGTAGTCCGCCATCTTAATCTTTACCTTCAAAGGCGGCCTTTGCGAAATCGGATAAGTGAGGACATAACCTTCTTCGTTCGGAATATTCATCTCTTGTAGTCGTTTGAGATTTGAGCCTACAATTTGCTCAGCAACCTCAAAACCATTAGCTTCCGCAATATTTTGTAATACATCCGCATCGATATCGTCTCCTGTTTTCTTGTTCACTAAACCAATCAACACCAAACCTTCGAAATCATATTTTAAAACGATGCGATTCTCATTATAAATGATCTCAAACAATGACGTATAACCGGGGAGCCAACCCAATTTCGCCCGATGTTTGGCATACCATTCGGTCGCCCATGATGCTTGAGGTGAAGTGAAACTCCCACGAGTGGCAATCCCTTCGTGCCCGTCGTAAGAGTAATAGATACCGAGCGAGCCGTCTAGTTTCTTTGCGACAGATGGAACAGTGAGTGGAAGATTTTCCTCCATCGTCTCTGGAATTGAAGGGGTATTTAGATTATGAAATTTCTTGAACGGCCGGCTGATGACTGTGTTGTCTGGCCCAACGATTAGTCCCCGGCAATAATCGATTGTTCCGTCACCCCACGCAGGTTCGAACTGAGCTTTATGCGTGTAATTGTAGATTCGCAAAGGCAGTGTCGGATGCTTTTGCTCACTGATCTTTCCGCTAATCAGATGTTCTTTCAGCTTGTCGCCGTCAAGTAAATCGTACAATCTCATGCCTGAACTCTCCCGAGAGAAATTGAAAGATCCAAGTATTTTTGAATTTTCTTTCTTTTGAGAGCCATTGCAGCTTTCACTCTAAAGGGCGATATAGATTCGAGAAACTCCCCCTCTTCTTCTAACATTTTGATGACAGTCAATAAATCGTTCACTTCAGTTCGCAATCGCTCCTTATTATTCAAAAATTGACCGTTTTGTACCTCTTCCGAACCGAACTGCAAACTCTTGGACGCCCGTTGTGCAACCTCGGCACATTCTTCCATCAATTTCACCAACAAATGTTCGTCTCGTGTCATCTAAAAGTCTCCCGGTGCAACCTGTAGACATGTAAGTCCATTCTTACGCCACATGTCCACCACTTGGTTTCGATCGTCTAGAACGTAGTGTATCTGATTTTTTGGCAGCTTGTCAAGAATCTCCTGCTTCACGATTACATCCTGCCGAGTATCGCCGCCGTTACGCATGAAGATATGCTCAAATTGAATATCATACTTTCTTAACCATGTGATTGTATTTTCCCCGGCTCGGTCAATTTGCCGACCGCTAACAATCAAAATCTTATAACCCCAACTCCAGAGAATATTCACGAGTTCTATGATAGATTGACGAGGTGCATCCGCAAGAGCCAATCTTTCAAAACCGTCCCAGTCATGATTTCCATCAGAAATAAGAGGTAGGCGATGGGAGCAATCAGCCAAAGTTCCATCCATATCCACGAGCACAAGACGATCCCACGGCTGAAATGAAATCAAACCGGCAAATAAAGCCATGCGCTCGATGACGGCGCGACCTACACCTTTGTGTGGTTCGAAATTCATATAACCTCCCTTGATTTCATTACACCGTCGGATTCCATCACAATAAAACAGCCTTCCATCTTAAGTTCTTTCATTTGCGCCTTCACTGCGACAAAAAACCTCATGGCTTTCTCTTCATCTGTTCCTTCTTTTGGCTTCTTGATATCAAAGCCGCGAGAGCGGGGGCCTGGCACAGTGCTCCATTCTACATCAGGCATTTGAATGTGGACGTTGAACATCAGAAAATCAATGGGGACTTGTAGTATTCTCGCCAAAGTACCGCATTGTCCTCCGCCTCTTTCTTAGTCTCATAAGATCCATAAACGTTTCCGTCTTCGTCTCGAATGACAAACTTGTTTCCTTCTTCTAAGACCGAAAAATTCATCGTTGTGACCTCCGCTCCAGGATTGTCATGTTCTTTGTCATCTCCTGAGAGCTCCGTGTAAATTCTTGAACTTCTTTCAATCCGGCTGCTGCCAATTCTCTGCGCTCTTCTTTCTTCTTGCAAGAATAGCAGAGATAGTGATTATCTGCTGCCGGTCGTCGTTCACACTCGATGCACATCTGTTTCATTGCCTTTTCCTTTCGATTGAGGTTTTGAATCAAAATACGCTGTTTGTCGTTCAACTGTATGGTCAGCATGCATGCCTGGGTGACCTTTGGGCAAGTCGCATGTAAAATAGCCGTTCTTACTGGTAGCTTTGCAAAAGAATTCGCTCATCGGTTTACCTTGACGCCGGTCTCTTTCATAGCTCGGAGCGTTGCAATACTTTCATCTAAAGGATCTACGCTTTTCTGCCACGGCAATCTGAGCCAACGCTTGATAAATTCAAAAAATGTGCGAGCACGAATTTTTCCGGTGTAGATATAATTCACAACTCGTACCGCTTTTGCATTAGGCAAATCGTGATCATAAACCAAATGATCCAGCAGTCGAATGCTCGAGGCCGTTCGAACCAAAAATTTACACTGCTCACATCGGCTCATGGAGAAATCTTTCCAATGCAAAGATCATCGCCTCTACGGCGTGTCGTTCTAAATAACACAGATCAAGCCAATCGAGTTGCAATCTGCCCACGTAGATAGTTGCATTCGGTTCGACATAGATAGGTGTATTCATCGTTTGTCCTTAATTTTTGAAGCTTTGAATTTGACTTTATATACGTGTGCGCCACAAAAATGACAATAAGGGATAGGTTGTCTCACCTCTTTACTGTCGCCCATCCCAAAAATAGCTTCTCGAGCAATTTGAACCACGAGATGCTCCCATCCGTCGGCGCGATTATGGGGCCCTACGCGCTTATGCCAAATTCGACGTAGATTGATGAATACCTGGACATCGTAGAATGAGGCATCATCGGGTCCGTCGACATTAACGATCTTAAGAGCCAGCATTTTAGTCGCGTTCCTTTCTTCCGACACGCAAGGGCTCTTCTCTGCCGGCAGCGGTGAACACGCGCTCAAAATCATCATTACCGAAATGCACAAGAAAGGATTCGTCGGCCCAGGCTAATGTCACGATGCCTATGCCGAATTGCCGATGCCTGAATGAATCATTGGCTTTCATGTTTTGATTCTCCTTTTCAGATTCTAAAAACATGCCAGACTATTCCGGTGCTCGAAGTCACAGTGCCGAGAAAATCTCTACATATAGCACAGGGGAAAAATTGGCCTGTATTGACAACCAGAAAATCTGCTTCGACCGGTCGTCCTACTCGAGAAGGCAATTGGGCCCAAACAACCAATTCGTCCTTTTGTATGCCTACGCTGAAAGGCACGGCTTCGGCTGGAAGCATCACTTTGGATATCCCATTTTCGTTTGGCATCGGAACGTGATATTTATAAATTATCATGCTTTCTCCTTCTTGATTTTGACTGCGGGGCCGGTTACCCGACCCCACAGGATCAAATTACGCCGCTAGGGGCAATTCGACCAGCTCGTGTTTGGCTGTTATGGGTTCCACGCTTTGTTCAGCAGGAAACTCACGACGCCTAACGCGGTCGGCTCTTCGACTCTTCTAGAGTATCACAACTAAATTTGCTTGTCAAGCACTATTTTCAAGGGCACTAGACCGGCTGGAGACCATAGGTCTTCATCGGCTCGAATGCCAAGCTCCCAAAGGAACACACAATCGGCTGCTCGAATCTTTTCAACCATTGTCCATTTAAGTGCCTCACAAAAATTTCTGAGTAGCTCGACGTAGTCGAATTCATCCTCAAATTTACCGTCCCAAGATTCAGACATATTACCTCTCTAAAATGATTTGCTTGGTTTTGTAGTCAATCGTAATACGACTATATTCCATGAGAATGTTTTCGCCCAGTAGCCCGTCAGTATGGGTATTCATATCCTTGCTTACGTCGGTTGATTGACTCGTTACTATGACATTTGAGAAAGTATCCTTTCCGATTCTCACGCTTGTGCGAACAACGTTCTCGATCTGTGTTCCGCCTACTCCTGTGACCCTAGTACGCCCAATGAGGCGGGCATTTTTAATGTACTTTCCATCGACGGCTACACCGTCTGCGCCGGTATCAAAAACTAATGTCACGGGATGGTTATTTATTTCAGCATGAATCGCCAGCAAAACATATCCCCCGTCGCTTCGAGCCTCTATAAACGGAATAACATTTTTCCTCGCTTCACTTGATTGGGCGCAAACTGGAAAAGAAAAAAGCAGAACTAATCCTAAGGCTTTAATAATTTTCATAACCCATTCCTCCTGATGTCTCCTATTGTCCAAAACAAAATGATCCAGACAATAAAACAAGCTAGCATACTACATTAGCCTTCTAACCAAAAAGATTAGATACACATTCAAGAAAATCAAATACAGATTCAAAAAGATTATCCGGAGAATCATTGCTTTTTCACCTTTTCTGCAATAAGTCGCGAGTAGATTGCTTCCTTGTGTGCTGGCAATGCTATCTCTTTGCCGTCAATGCAAAGAGCATTAAAGGCTAAGTCGAGTAATTGAGGATTGAAACCCGAGCCTACAGCGCGCGAGCAAGTCTTGCACTTTGCCCGATGCGATTCAAAATATGCCAACGTCTTTTGCTTTTGTTCGTTTGTCATTGAAACCTCATCGTGGATTCGCTGGGAACTGCGTTTGCCCTAGCGTGATATGATGATACGCGTATGCCGCGCACGTGTCAAGTGTTATTTTGTGCGTAAAGGTTTAAAGTATCCGTGCAACATCGTTCGAATGCTCGCCATTGCACCCGATTCGGCAGAGGGCCAAAGGGGTTTCAGTCCTAGAATCCTCTCCGCGAATCGTTGGACGGCGTGGCATCGAATCTCTTCCCCGTAGAGGGAAACTAGATTGGAGTAAGGCCGGCAACCGCGTGCGATGTAATGCAGCATGTGCGTGGCTTCGTGCGCCCATATTGCAATAGCCTCTCGCTTCCAAGTGTTAGGCAGGCGTCGTTTTAGGTTCGCAGTGTTGACCAGAATTTGCGGTGTTGGAGCATCGAAACCATTGACGAGGAAAAGACCGAAGACCCCGGGCGCGTCGTGTGTGACTGTGAAGGGGATTTTCATTAGGAGCTTGCTTCGGTCTTTACGATGACCGCTTTCAATTTAGTTTCAAGTTTTCCACCACTTGGTAACCATGGACTAGATAAAACTTCTTTGCACACTTCCAACAACTCCGCATTGATTTTGTTCAAACGGTCAATTTCCAAGCGCACATAGTACAAATTAGTGTCCATCTAGTTTGCCTCCTCCATTCGGATTTGAGCCCTTCCGCATGAGGACTCGTAGTTCATTCGTCGGTAATCTATCTCGTATTCAATCCAAGAGGACCATTCCGCCGCGTCCCGCAAGACGGGCAGGCGAGGCGGAAAAAGAAATCCCGCTACTCTGTTGATATTCCAGAGCAGATAGGCCTTTGCGTTGGGGTAATTCAGTAACAAGCGCCAGTGTCTCAATGTCATGTTGGCTTGTCTCCTGTTTCGTTCCATGGCGCGAGGATAGCAAAGGAACGTTTGGGTGTCAATGCCTATTTTATTGTAGGCATAAAATGTCATTGTTTGTTTTTCTCAAATTTGATTCGACCGTTTCGGAGCAGGATTGCCACGTAAACGGGTTGGGGTTTCTTTGCGACTATCATGGGAGAAGTTTAGCAAATCCCCAAAAGGTTGTCAAGCAAAATCTGAAACTATTTCAGGCTCGGAATCGTCTCCAATAGCCTAGGATGACTGCCAAACGCCAAAGCCAATTGCCCATGTTAGTCTCCATGTGAAGCTATAAAAGGCCGCCGACGAAGATCGTAATAACTTAAATTGTCTGTTTCATTCCGACGTAATTCAACTAGTCTTTTTTGCTCCACTTTCTTCTTCGCTTTGATTCGCCGCTCTTCCTCTAAGTAAACAGGAATGGCGATTGCCCATGTTCGAATCTCCCATATTAAGAAGAGAACTATGAGGATTATGGCTGTTAGGCTCATTGTGTTAGCCTCCATGCTGTAAATATACAGGAGCGGGGAAAGCTTGTCAAGCATTATTTTGGTAACAAAATCACCCACCGCAGAATGGTAACAAAAACTCCCCAAATGTAACATTTTGACCCCAAACTGACCAATGAGGGCGCATGCATTATAATGTATATGAGGTTAACTGAAAGAAAATAAATGAGTTATTGGACCAATAAGACAATGACCGGACACTTGGACTGACAAGGAAATTTTCGCGGAGTCTGTAAAATATTTTCCAAAATGTGTCAATTTTGACACAATTTTTCCTAAATTCTTTATTTTCAACACAATTCTCTCACTTTCGGGGAGTCTCTACTGGCTGAATCGAGACGCTAATCAATAACTTGTTGATTATCATGCAAGAAAACAAAGGACTTGCAACAAAATGATGCTCTGCCGGCCCAACGCATCGAAGAAATTGAAAAAGATAGACTCTGATGTAAAGTATTGATTAGGTTGGATTTATTATGTTGTTGATTTTATTGGAGTTATGAAATTGAGAATAACTATTTTAGAATCAGCATCTTAGCCCGGTGCGGTTGCCCCCAGGCCTGATGGAACGGGACTCCCATTTTGAAGGCAATAGAATATGCAGTATAGTGCATCTGCTATACCCGCCACATTCTATTGGACTTACCTCATTAGACCCCCTGAGGCCTCCCGCCACCCCCGCCCTACCCCGTATCCCCGCCACGCCTTTTAGACCCCCTTTTTAACGCTTCTCCGTTCCACCCCGCCTCTCTACCCCATCCCGGCTCCTCCGCCGCTCCTGGTGCCCGCCTTGGCCGCCACGGCCTATCCTGGTGGCTGCCCCTGCCGTCCGGGCTCCCGTCGGCTCTGCAACTGACTTCCCTGCGCATCGAGTGCGGCAGACCTATTATATGGGATAAAGGGTCCAAAATAACTTAAAGGGTATAACATATGGAAAATGCTGTCATGAAAATGGTGTCACCGGGGTGACGAATTTTTTCTCACTAATTAACATATGTATAACCACAATATGCCTTCTTATTGATTATATTATACATAGAGGTATTTTGATTTATTAAAAATATATCGCGTTTGTCACGGGGACAGAATTTGGTGACAGCATTTTGTGAAAAACAGTGCCTGTTCAAACCCCTTTTATATATTATAACCCCTTAAGTAGTGGGATTCTGTCACCAGAAGTTGGTGACGGAATAAAAATAGCTTGACTTTTCGGTCGGCGTGTGATATTCTTATTACTGAGGTTAAATATGAAAACAGTTTATTTTGTTCAAGAGTATGGTAACCCTTCTGGTTTGATATACATAGGGGATTCAACTAAGTCGGATCCAATGGAAAGACCTATTTGCCATCAGCGAGAGTCTCCGGTGCAACTTGTTGTTTTGAAGATAGTTAAAGATGTCAGATCCGATGGAGATGAGTGGTTTCAGAGGAAATTTCAACACGCTTGGGCTTATGGATCCTGGTTTAGATCTGCTCCACAATTACTTGAATTTATTGCCTCTCTGTTGTCAACTGAATATGACGGGCGAATAGTTCCACTCCCAGCTAATAAATTCTTTCCTAAACCGACTGGATTTACTCCACTAGATTTGGATAGTCCAGAAGAGTGCGGTCGCAAACTTAAACCTTGCAAGATCTGTGTGCTAGATCGCGGTCATGAAGGATATCCAGAAACTTGTACATGGGTGAGGACTAAGAGAATATAGGAATTCTTGACAGAATGGGAGGCGGGCCGAGTATTAGTCGATAAATTAACACGGCACGCCAAGTCAGAGTAAACAAACCACTTAATTGTGCCACCACTTTATGGTGACAGAATCGTAAAGGGTCTGCCGCGCTCCCCGCGCCGGCTGTACGCCGCCACTCCGGATCTACAAGTTAAGGGCCTTTTTCTCCAAGTAAGATGTCGATCGCTGTCATTACACCGCGAGTCGCCTGGATCAATACAAGTCTATTCTGCTGTGCTACTACAAGTGTTTGGTGCTTGACAATCCGGAAGAAGAGGCCTTAGAACAGCTAGGTTTGTAGGTCTAAAAAATTTGTATCCCCAGTATATTATAGAAGACAAAGAATTTGTTGAAGGATTAGGCTCTTCGTGCCTGTCCCGGTACAGAAGGTGGTAGGAGAACTATCTCTTCATGATAATAAAAGAATATGTGAAGTGGGAGAAGAGACTCGGAAATTTAGGATTCCCTAGTTGTGGGGGTCATTCCAGGAGCTTTAGGTTTAACATTCAAAAAGCTTTAAATCCTTGTCCAGAGTGTGGGAGCGAAGATACTTGGAAGGGCCACACTTCTGAAGGTAATAAAAAAAGAATTTGTAAGAAGTGTTTTACCATTTATAAATCAAAATCAACCTATTAGATTTTATGTTGAGAACGTAGCCTGCCAGGCGACATCCGGAGCACAGGATATCATTCGGCGATTTTTAGACCCATGAAAACCTTTAAGACCATTCGAACGTACGATGTGTCTGGAGTTTCGGGCACCGGTGTGGTAGCCGAAGGTGTGGTAGCTGAAGGCGTAGAACTCAGCGACGGCCAAGTGGTTTTGCATTGGCTCACCGACACCACGTCGATCGCAATTTATCGAACCATGGCCGAGATGCTGAAGATTCATGGGCATGATGGTTTGACTCGAGTCCAGTTTGACGAGAATATGAGCAGAATTTGACGAGAATATGACGAGAAAGTTTTGAGCGAGACTGGTGTCAACGGCAGCACATCAGTCTTCCAAACTGTGGGTATCGGTTCGAATCCGATGTTTCGCTCTAAGCTTTTTTGGCAGACCATCCCTAACCGACCTCGCGACTGGACACCAATTGCCGATAATCGGAAATGGAAGACGGTGAACTCCTAGAGGCGCAGATGGCAACTGTGCGGGTGCCGTAAACCGCGGACATTCTTTGTAACGAAACCCCCCGAATCAGGGGGATTTGAGGTCGGATGGAGAAAGTTTACATCATCGTTCCCCATCGGCTCGACACACCGGCCGGATCCTTCCATGTGGCCGCCGGCTACGCAGCGGCGCAAGCCGCTCATGCTATCTCACTTTTTCACGAGGATGTCAGTGGAGATACAGTTGTGGTTCTGTCTGTTCATGACAGCAAAGAATTGGTTGATGTCCAAGATATGCTTGTGGAGCTCGAGATTCCATTCGTGAGATATGAAGACGAATTGGGTGTAATCGGCGGCAAGTTTATATCCGCAATTGCAGTTCGTACATTTTTCGAATCGCAGTCCGCATGCCTTAAGTATCTCCAGACTTGGAAATGCGCGTGCGAGGACGAGTCTCCAGTAGCTCACCGTTAGAGTACTCGGCTAAAGGCTGAGGGGTAGTGGCGGGTAATTCCCGCGCCTTTAAGAGAGGCGGTTCAATTCCCACCTGGAGAGCCATATTCTGTAACACGAAGCCCGAGTCGTTCAATGGTAGGACGCGGAGCCTGTAACTCCGTCACCGGTGTTCGATTCATCGCTTGGGCCCCAATCAGGTCTATTTAGGAGAAGAAACATGATAGAAGGAAATGTGACGGGTAGTGGAAAGTATGACACAAGCGGAGATGTCGCGGCCACACCAGCTTGCGGTTCATCTGTTCCGGCTCGAAAGACCAGCGTGAAGTTTTCGGCCTCGGCCAAGCCGGCTGAAGCTTTGCAGAACAACAGCGATACGTTGCCGGCCGCAGATAAGCGAACCGACACGACAGGTGATTTGAACGGCGAACTTTAAGTTCGGCGAAAGGCCGGACTCTACCCTGGTCCCGGGGTTATCGGGCAGATCTCAGCCGTCTAATTAACGGTTGACGGGGAGGTGCCTGAACGCCTCCCCAATTCTTTCAGGAGAACTGTCAATGATTAAAGTTTGTTCGAAGTGTAAACAAGAAAAAGAAGCAGAATTTTTTCATAAGAATTCTAGTGCAAAAGATGGCAGGCAACGTTATTGTAAAATTTGTAATCTAAGACCATTAGAAAGTCTTCGTAAACACTGGTTGAATGTTGCTTTTCATATAACGGAAGCAGATTTTATTTGGTTGACTAACCAACAGAAAAATCGTTGTGTTTTATGTTTTCAATTATTTGTATCTAATCCAGACATCGATCATTGTCATGGGCACGCTCATTCTAGAAAATCACAAAGAGGATGTAAAGAATGTATTCGCGGGGCTCTTTGTGCTCTATGTAATAAAAGTTTAGGATGGCTTGAGAAATATCCGCATCTTCAAAATGAGATAGTGCGGAATTATTTAAGTCAACGCCCATTTAGAATTTTATCAATCTTGAAAAATCAGACAGCGTGCCTCTAACAAGCGGAGTCTGATTTCGGCACACCGTTCAAGCGGTCGAGGCCAAGCTTCCGCACTAGCGGACACATGAAGTGACAGAGAGCCGGTTGCAAACGGTTTCTTCATGTGCATATTAGTTTGAGGCGCTTATGAAAGCGACCATGAAATGTCCTAGATGTGGGGGTCAAGCCCGCAAGTCTAACCCTGAGGAGTCATTCAAATGCAATTGCGGCTGGCGAAGTTCCTAGCAGTTATATGCATGGCTTGGACTCTTGCGGTTTCAGGTATCGATGCCGCGCAACATAGGCGGGACATATCGCCGCGTTCACAAGAGCCCCGAAGCCCGCGTTCGCGTGAACAGCAATCTCCTCGAGAATATAGAGAACCGTCGCGGGAGAATCGTGAACGCCGGGAACCGCCTCGGGAAAAAGAACGAAATGGCCCCGGAAATATAGAGCGTCGTTACGGACGAGAGTGGCACCGTCGACCTGAATTTCGAGAAGGACGTTGTTTTTATGAGGGTTTTTACTTTTACCCTTGGGGCGGAGTCTGGCCTTACTGGATCTATGGAGGGGACATCTACTTAATCCTACTTCCGGATGGTTACTATCTTGTAAGTTATTCAGACCCCAGACTAATGATTTTGGTCGTGATTCAGTAATTGTAGGTAGGCTTTCGTGAAGCGCGCATTTCTAGCCCTGTTACTTTCATTGCTATTCACTATGCCCCAGGTGGCCGCTGCCCCAGAAACCCGTAATAAGAAATTTGAGAATCAGGCGTGGGAGAATACCGCGTTTTTGTATTATCAAGATGAGGGTTCGAACGAGCCCCATTTCACATGCACGGCTTCGGTGTTTGCGACTCTTAAGACAAATGATTATTTATTGGAAACAGCATCTCATTGCGTGAGCCAAGTTCGGCCGGATCCTTTCAGCAATGATGAGGATACACTCGGAAAAGCGTTGGGCAAGTCAATCAAAACGTCAGATATAATTTTTGGATTGACGAAGCCCGGAAAGTTCTTTGTATCTTTCTCCGGTCCGCATAATCCCATCTTCGATGAAGTTACGGTTTTTCAGAATAGCGACAAAGAGAAAGATGACGTCGCGGTTCTCGAACTCCATACTTATTTGAAACTCCGACCCATCCCGTTAGGGGATGAGCGTTTGGATGATAGGGGTTCATCCATTTTTAATGTTGGATGCCCGGGCGGCTTTGCGAAACTCGAGACGTGGGGAACTATCTCTCTTCTGAAGGACGACACCGGTGTTGCCGATGATCCCTGGCCCGGCGCGATACTGGCCGATCTTCGGATTGCTCCCGGTAGTTCTGGATCTCCTGTATTTGATGAACAGCAACATGCAATTATCGGAGTAGTCGTGGCAATATTTCTTACCAAAGGATTTCCAGCCATTTCCGTAATTGAGCCTGTCTCAAATTTGAAACGAGCGATCGAAGAGCATTATAGCATCCCAGTTGTTCCGGCCGTGCCAGCATTGGCCGGCAAAGCGATTTTATAAATCTTCGGGCGGGAAAGTGAGCGATCTCGCGTCATTGCGATAAGTTCACACAGTACCGGCTAGGCTTACCGCCAGATCTTGCAAGAAAGACATCGAGTTGCCTCGCTTGGCCAAGTGGGGCTCCCGACTGAGTCGGCGGTGTCAGTCACGTTGGATCTCGTAACGAGGTTGTCGGGTGAGAGGCGTTAGTCTCTGCATCTATATGATGACGGAGCAGCACCCTGAGATCCCCGCCGGAAACTTCAATGTTTTAAATGTTCGGGATAAATCGGCCCCGGAAACGAATCCGACTCCCTTTCTTTTTGGAGAAACCATGGTAAAGAGTTCTGAAAGTTACAAAACATATGATCAAGTAGCTGATCCTAACGCTGGCACGCGGGTTCCTGCGGGCAAGTTGGATACGTCTACGGATGCATTACATCAGTATGCCGGTGTATCTGATCCCGAGGCATATCAAGCAACAGGCAAAGAAGATAAAGGTGCGTGTAAGCGAGCCGCGGATGTGCAATGCGGTTTGAAGAAAGGCCCGGAACAAAGAGGGCGTGATTTGAAAGACAATGAACCCCATCCAAATTCTGGATCTGGCGAAAGCGCCAATGATCAAGAATAAGCGCACGAGTCTTTAAAAGTTCGAGGCGGGGAAGGTGGGGTTCACTCTCCACACAGTGCCGGTTAGGCTTACCCGCCGAGAGGTTTGAGTTTGGGTGCATCGGGTTGGACCCTCCCCGAGGAATATGGTGTCGAAGTTGAATCGGCGCGGTCCGCGACCGAGGATACGAGACTTGAAGAGTGATGCCGCCATGCAAGCACCCAATGATTTTCAGTCCTAAAGGAGAATCAAAATGATTCTAGCACTTGCAGCACTTGTAGTAGCGGCGTTGGCTGGTTTTGGTTTAGGTCGTGTTAAGAATGCAGCTAAGCTTGCGGCCGTTAAAGCCGAAATTGCTAAGCTAGATAGTTCCGTCACGACGGAAGTTGCGGTATTAGTAATAAAACTGAAGTCACTTCTGTAAAAGCAGAAGCAAGGGAAAAATTCATGGCATTTACCAACGGCAGTCTTTTTGGTATTTTTGACGGACAAGCTACGGGAGACGTTACCAATACGGCTTTCAATGCCTGTAATCTTAACAATCCGAACGCTTCACCCAAGACGGATTTGTTTCTAATTCTTTCTTTGGGAGAAGGTTGTCTTCTTCAGGTAACGAGCGCAGGCGTTGTGAATACCAACGTAGCAGCGGGTTCTTTTTCAGACGGTGCCCAGATTGCTGTGGTTCAATTAACGGCTGGACAAATGCTCGGTTTGCCGGCTAACCCAACGGCATCGCAGATTTGTCAAGCCGCGTTTCCTTTGAATTTCGGGAACCAGCAATTGGATATTTTCCAGATCGGGACATTCAGTCCGACGATTAACGTTCCAGGCGGCGGTGGAGTTATATATCGCCTGACCTATAACGGCGTAGCTCTGACTACGTAAGAGTTTCAGCGGCAGTTCGATCCAAGCCGCGAAAGAGAGTGACATGCTTCGGTGTGCCATTCTTCATTAAAGCATCATATATTTGAGGAACACTGTCATCATTTATGTGGTGTATATAAAAAAGAGGTAACACAGTTATGTCACAGCCTTTTGGTAATTTGCTTATTAATGGCGCGAACGGCGTCACAGTCGGCGGTTTGGGAACGACTGTAAAATTTTTCCCGGCAGTTCCCGGTGCGTCAATCAATGCGGTGTCCCCGAATATCGGCCTTTTGCCGGTTCCCGGTGTAAACCGTTTAAACGGCCAGTCTTTGGAAGTTCGTGCATCAGGTAATTTCTTGACCCCGGGTTCAGACGCGGTTTCACCGGCAGTTACGATTGGACTGTATTTTGTTAAAGGTCCAGTGCTAATTAGCAATGCAATGAATCTTCCTACCGGAACAGTGTCTCCAGTTGCATTGGCGACACTTCAAGAGCCAGCCGGCACACCTGGAATCGTTTCGGTTCCATGGTCAATCAAAGCGCAATTGAACGCGGATAATGCCTCGGGACTTCTCCAGGGTCTTTACACCATTCAAATTGACAACGGTGCGCCGAACGGCAGCAATAGCACTCCTTTGCTTGCGATCGCCGCGCAGTCTGGTGTCAACATGGCATTGGATATTCCGTATGCTCTGTGCGTCGGTGTTACTTTCTCACAGACCGGCACGGGAAATACGGCCACGATGTA
>JAPCJV010000070.1 GCA_027886785.1 Nitrososphaerota archaeon
CCCGATGTGGATAATCTTCACCCGCGAACCGATTGCTGCTGAAACTCCCACCACTGGAGGCACGAGATCTGGAGAATCGCCGAGATCGAGATCGAATCTTTCTGGGGAAACCTCTCCATCGGCGCTTACAGATAGCCTGTCTCCTTTCTTTGTGAGCACCCCTCCGAATTTTCTAGCCAATGGAATCACTGCAGAGTCCGATTGGGGAAAGTGTTCGTCGTCTGCATTCGAAAGTGAGATCTCGCCTCTCGCTGCCAAAACTGCGCAGACAAGCGACGCCCCACTGCTCATATCTCCGGGAACGGGGAATCCCTTTTTTCCCCGAACTTTCTGTTGACCGGCTATCTTAAACGCAGTGAATTCATGATCGCTTGACTCAAGGGCCTCTGCCCTAAAACCAAACCAGGAAAGCACGGCGAGTGTTGCAAGGATGTACGGTTTCGATACCATTGTCTCCGGATTTTTGATGTGGAGTGTCGAGTCCTTGCGAGCTCTGGTGCAGGCGATCAATAATGAAGAAACAAACTGCGAGGAAATCGACCCGTTCACTTCGCAGTCGCCGCCTTCGATTCCGCCTCCCTCAACCACTATGGGGAGTCTTCCATCAGAGTTCAGCGCTTTACTTCTCACTCCCAGTTGGGTTAGAGAGTCGAAAATCACCTCCATGGGGCGCCGTCTCAAAGACGCGTCTCCTTCTATTCTAACCTGCAGTCCGTCGGGAGTGAGGGCGGAAAACGGGATCAGGAAGCGCGCCGTAGTCCCGGAGGCTTGAGCGTTAACTGTTATCGTGGCCTTTTTGGTCAGGGTGCCGGGGGTAACGACAATCGTGCCGTTATTTCGAGAAGAGATTTCAATTTGAGGCCCGAGCTTTTTGATGCAATTGATCGTCGCCCGAATATCGTTGTTTGGATTCGTCCCGCAGCCTATCATCGAGGACCTACTCTGGGTTAGGGCGGAAGTAAACAGCGCCCGGTGCAGATAGCTTTTGCTCGGCGGCAGTCGGATCTCGCCTGAGAATTTTGCCGGGCGACCAGCGATCTTCAGTACCTTAACCAAAGTTCAATTCAGCTTCCTACAATTTCCTTGGGCTGAACGGTTTTCGCAGAAATCACTTTGCGGGCCGGATTTTCTTCAATCCATCTCTGAGCGACTCGATTTGCAATCTTGGAAGAGCGGCAGAGGGCAGAGACTGCAGGCCCCTTTCCGGATATTCCAGAAGCACTCGCTCCCTCAGAGAGGGCAGAAAGTACAGGTCGAATGGAGTAGCTGAGAGCTACGCACTGAATTATGGAATTCAGCAGCATTGCCTGCGCAGTTTCACCCGAAGCGGCGAAACGGAAAGCCTCCTCGCTTTCTTTTCGGAACTTTCGGTATACGTTTCTGTCGATGCTGCTCGTGAATTTTGTCCCCTGCGCGGGAACTAGAATTGCCGCATGGGACCCTATGTCTGGCGAAATTCTTACGTGCTCGAGCAAGCGGAACTTTAGATTATCTGAAAGTACCATTCCGCCTAACAGACACGCAGCAGCGTCGTCAAAAGCTCCAGTGAGGGAGGCACCCGAAGCTATCGAAGCTTTACAGCTGATTTTCAGAATCTCCAATGGCTGCATAACTTGACCTAGCATTTTCATCATTGCAGCCACAACGGCGACCGATATTGCGCTGGAGCTTTTCAGGCCTTGAGCAACGGGGATCTGCGAGTCGATCTTAACGAAGACTCCTTCCGAATCGGATAATTTCCTTCCAGCGCTCTTGAGAGAATAGTTCACGCATGTTTCAATCAAGTGATGGGGATCCGCGAAACCATTTGTAACCTGAATTTGCGAATGCAGATTCTTCTTCCCAGTCGTCAGTGTGACACTTACGGAACAGGGTATGTTAATCCCAATCGTTGCCCCTTTTCCTGTCGTCAAAGCACTTACAACGGAAACGGCGGAGTGCGTGGACCCGACCCCTGCTTTGTTTTGTTTCAACGGATTTGTGACAACGACTCCAAGAAAAGTTCTGAAGATACTGGCACCGTGTATTTTCCGTCCTCGCTTACGTGCATCTTTCCTATTTCTTCAGGGAGACTCATCTGAAGGGTACCTTCAGAGGTTTTCTTATCGAGACGAGCGAAGGAGAGAACCTTCTTCGTGTCAATCAAAGACTGGATTTTGAATCGAGTGCGAATTCTTGCGATCAACTCGACTTGCTTATTGTACTCGCTTTCCCGAAAGATTCCCATTTTTCTCGAAATCCAGCCTTCGCAAATCATTCCAAGGATCACCGATTTTCCATGGGACAGTTTGAAGTCGGACGAAGCCTCCAAGGCGTGCCCGACAGTATGTCCGTAATTGAGTATCGCCCTCACGTTCTGCTCGAATTCATCTCGTTGTACAACTCCCATTTTGATTTTGCATGTATCTTTGATCAACGGTTTTAGTTCCTCGATGACCGCCGGCTCACTTAGAGCGGAATCTAACTTTGAAAGGAGGTTCCTGTCAGCAATGATCGCAGACTTTGCCATCTCTGCAACCCCGTTGATCAGTTCTCCAGCCGGGAGCGTGTCCAGCGTAGAAGTATCCATAAAAATTCCGGAAGGCTGATAGAAAGAGCCTAACTGATTCTTTCCCCAATCAGTGTCAACCCCCGTTTTTCCTCCTATGGAGCTGTCGACCATGGCGAGTAGGGTCGTAGGTACCTGAAAATACTTGAGACCGCGTTTGAAAACCGAAGCCACAAAGCCGCCAAGATCCCCTACGACTCCTCCTCCAAGGGCAATCAAAACGGTTTTGCGATCGCAGCCGAACCTGCTCATCTTTGCAGCTGTGTGGGATACGTTATCCAGCGTCTTATTGCGCTCTCCATGGGGGATTACGATCGTATGCGTGGGAGCGATCCCCGACAGGGTTTTCGAAAGTCTTTTCTCGTACAATCTAGCGACGCGGTCGTCAGTGATTATCGCGAAAGAGCTGGACGATCCTACTTCTGCCCTCGTAATCTCCTCCAGGAGCCGGGCTCCCAAGTATATGGAACAACGCTGAGAAGATCTCGGGAAGCTCAGATCAAGCGCGGCTTGCACCATTGGTTACATCGCTCGAAAAGGGACTGTCGCTCTCGCTAATTGTTTTGTGGATGAGATCTGAGATTCTTATGATCTTTTTCAGGTCTGCTGGTAAAACTGCCTGCGCCCCATCGCTCAAGGCGTCCTGGGGCCGGTCGTGGACTTCGATCATAAGGCCGTGCGCCCCCGACGCAATGGAAGCTCGCGCCATCGGCAAGACGAGATCTCGTCTCCCCGTGCCGTGACTTGGGTCTGCGATCACTGGGAAGGGCGTCTCCTTCCGGAGAACGGGAACTGCGTTCAGATCGAGGGTGAATCTCGTCTGATTTTTGAATCCCCCGCCCAGCGGCATGATCCCCCGCTCGCAGAGCAAAATGTTCCGGTTTTCATTGGCGACGATCCTTTCTGCGAAGCTCAGATACTCGTCGATCTGAGCTGAGAATCCTCGCTTGAATAAGATGGGCTTTCCAGTTTTTGCGGCGGCTTCTATTAGATCTTGGTTGAACATGTTTCTGGCCCCGATCTGAAGCACGTCCGTGTGCTTTGCAACGTTTTCGACGTCCACTTCGCTTCTGATCTCCGTAACCGTAGGCATGCCCAAGTCCTTGCCAACAGCCCGGAGATGCTCAAGTCCTTCATCGCCGAGACCCTGGAACGAGTGTACCGAAGTTCTGGGTTTGAAGGCGCCGCCTCTCAAAATGTGCGCCCCGGCGTCCTTCACCTGCTTTCCGATGCGCATCAGCTGCTCGTAGCTTTCGATGGAGCATGGGCCCGCCATGTACACCGGCGGATTATCCCTCCCGATCTTCACGTCGCCTACTTTTACCACTACGTCCTTTGGAATGTAACTCCGGCTGATTAATCTGTACGGAACTTGAATGCGGATCGCATCGAGTACCCCGCCCATGGATTTGATCTGGTCGAAATCAATTTTCTTTTCGTCGCCGACAATTCCAATGACCGTCTGGTACTCTCCAGAGGACACATCGGGTTTTAATCCGGCAGCTTTGATCTTGTGAATGACCTCGTTTACCTGTTCTTTGGTCGCGGAGGTTTTCATTACGATGCTCATAGAAAATTCAACCCTGAAGCGAAGAGAACTCTCTTATCGATGAAATCTTTGAAAATGGGGTTAGTCTTTGAGAGGAGATTGACGGCAGACAGACGATACTACGTTCTACGGGAGGCCCAGTTGGGGCTTCAGATATTGGCAGGACATCACTTATGTTCACTCTATTTTGAAACCATCGTTCGATAGTTCCGATTCTTTAGGCGCAAAAATGCATATTTTAACTTACTGGGCAAACCGCGTCTACATCAAAGCTTGGGAAGGACTCTTCTCGCGATCAGCTCAATACTCCGCATCGGCTTCGGGCCAAAGGGCTCGCAAAAAGCCAGTTGATTTACGTCGTGCTTGAGGTACTCTTTGCATTTTTCAACGCATTCCTCAGGGTTTCCGGAAACGGTTAGGAGATCAATCATTTTCTTTGTGACCAGTTTGGCGGCAGCGGGTTCATCTCCTGTCTCAATCAGTTCTGCGATCTGGTTTTTGGCTTTCAGATCGATGTCATGTTTCTCCGCTTTCTTATCATCCATCCATGCCACCAGGTACGCGCAGGTTATCGCCGCAGCTTTTCTCGCGCGCTGTTGATTCTCATCCAGGGAGATCACCACGGAATCCACGATTTCGATCTCCTTTCTTTTTCTGGAGGACAGCCCGATCCCGAGTAGGACATGATTCACGCTCTCTTCAGCATCTGTGGGCATTCGGTCCGTAAGAATGACCCCGTCGGCTATTTCTCCCGCCAGTCTCAATCCCTTCGGAGATTCACTTCCCACGTATATCGGAATCTTCTTGGGAGCTTTCGATAGCGAAACTCCGTCAATCACAAAGGCGTCAGTTCGAACGTCTACCTCCTTCCCCTGAAAGAGTTCCCGGATAGCTTCGATCGCTTCGCGCAGCTGCTCGATCACCCCTTTCCGTGAAATGATCCCGAACTTTGCGACGTTGTATCCCGAACCCAGTCCGATTCCCAGGATCGCCCTTTGAGTTCCAGATTTCTTTCCTCTGGACGCTAAATCCGAGAGCGCCATAAATGCAGAGGCAAGAGAAGCAGGATTCCGGGTGTAAAAGTTCACGATCGAGCTCCCCAATTTTATTTTCTCAGTGGAAGCTGCAATAGTAGCTAAAGTCACTATGGGGTCGCTGTAGGGAGGCATCGGTCCACCGTCAGGTACCCAGATGTTGGAGTACCCCAATTTTTCCCCTAAGATAGCGAGCTCTCTGCAGTAATTTACCGACCAATTCGGCTCAATGGAGATTCCAAAAGAAGGGTTTCCCATAAAGCTCACCAAAATCTTCTAGCGTCCGTAAACCACTCGATCCGCATCGCGAACGAGATCAAGATCATCATTGCACCAACGTAAGCCGGAAAAATGCCAAACCAGTATTGGGAATCATGAGGATTTTGCACTAACCCCGCTCCTATGGACCACCCTCCATAAATGATCAAGAAGGCTCCAAGGAAAATTAGTATGGTTTTCGTAAATTTGTAGAGTTGAGTTTTCTCGCGGGGCTCCAGAGGTCTCAATTTTCTATCCCTTTTTCATTTAGGCGAGATTGCGGAGACGTTCCAGGTTCCTGAAAAGCTCGCAGTAAGACGGCACCTACAAAATAACAATGAGCGTTTAGCTTACTCTTTAGAATTTTGTACGCTGGCCAAGACGTGTACTTACTGAGGAGCTCTTTTTCGATGATTTCTTTGATTGGTCTGTCCGGTAGTTTTCTTCCGCGATTTCAAGTCCACTTCTTGTTCCTCTTTGCGGTGTTGAATCGCCTTGCGTAAGATGAGGATTCCAGCACCCAAGAATATGGCATCAGTTGCAAGTTCTGAAAGAGAAAGAGGCAAGTAGACCAAAAACAGGATCCCAAACAGGATCAGAAAAGCAGCAGCTATTATCTCAAGAATTACCCGGAACAATTTGCGGGACCTAAATCAAAGGTCCGGTTAACCGATCATTTTCAGTTGCCGGATTGACTGACCCCACCGTACCCCCAGCGATAATTTTTCGGGAATCATCCTCGCTAAGCTTCTCTTCTCCCTCAAAGATTTTATTGAAGATGATAAGGCGGAGCTTTCTAGTCCCTTCCCCTGTCTTAGCGGAGATGGAAGTGGTCGGAAGATCTCTAAAGACTTCGGTTATCTCTGGGAGCGCATCCTTTGGTACGAGATCGACTTTGTTCAACACCATGAGAATCTTGATTGGATTGATGTGTAACTGATCCATCACCTGCCGACACGCATGGTACTTGACTCGGAGTACATCCAGGGGTTCACTGGAGTCCGCCATCAAGAGTATGAGATCGGCGTAGGTGAGTTCTTCCAGCGTAGACTTGAATGCTTCCACCATGTACGTTGGGAGCCTACTGATGAACCCCACGGTATCCGAAAGAAGTACCTTCCTCCCAGGAACAGGCTCAAAACTTCGGGTTGTGGTCGTGAGCGTCGTAAACAAATTCGGAGATTCCTGTTTTGTTTCGGAAACAAATCTATTGAAAAGGGTCGTCTTGCCGCTGCTCGTGTAACCCGCGAGAGACACATAAGGAAGTTTCAATCTTTCTCTGGAAACTTTGAACAGCTGACGCTGACGCCTCGCGCTTTCCAGTTTCTTTTGAATGAGGTTCATCTGTTTCTTCAGGGCCCGGAATTTTATGTCAACGGCGTACTCCCCCATTCCCATGAAGCCCGCCTGTTCGCCCTTTAGCGAAATCCGAACGGCTTCTCTTGCCCTCGGAATTTCGTATTTCAATTCCGCTAGTTTTACCTGCAGTTTAGCTTCCGTAGTCGTAGCCCTTGAATTAAAAATATCCAGAATCAGCCGCTCTCTGTCGATTACTTCCTGGTGACAGAATTTTGCAAGGTTGTGCGCCTGCCCGGAAGACAAGCGTTCGTCTACGACGATCATTTCAGTCTTTTTATTCTCGGCAATCAAGCGGAGTTCTTCCGCCTTACCGGGTCCCACACCGTATTGCTGGTGGTTTAATCGCTTTTGAGAAACGATCTCAGCGATGCTATAATTTGCAGCTTCGGCAAGACCGATCGCTTCGTTCTTAACGAATTCATCCGGATACGTTACTAGAATGACTTTCTTTCCTGATGCACTCCACTCTTCTTTCTGAGCTTCGGATGAACTCTTTTTCAACAGAAACCATCATCGATCTTTATTAGTTGTAGTCAATACTCCGCGCTCCAAAAAGGCTTTGGGCACGGATGGCTCTTTCTTAGAGACAGGGCGAGCTGTTTTTCTTTAGAGCAAACTTTGAGAGAGATTCTGTTCACGCCGCATCTGGAGGTCTTGATCTCGAGCCGCCTTTGCCACTGCTCCATCTTTCTTGGCTTTCGCAACTCTGGTTCCACCCACCGCTTTGGAAATAGCCTTCAAACCAGCGTCGGTGATCTCAACCTCACTCTTGGTGCTCATGACGAGAGTCCCGTTCATCCTCTTGATCGCGGATCGGAGAAATGGGCTGGGAATTATTTTGCGTCCGCGCTGAATAGGAGGCTCTACAATCTCGGCAATTTCCCAGATTCTCCGGGGAGACCTTTCAACTAGGGCAATCAAAATTTTCTGCATCCTTTCGTCCAGTTCGAGCTCAGTTCGTTCCTTTTTCTCAAATTTGCTGAGTAAATTACACGCTTCTTCCTCTGCTAGAGGGACTTTAGAGCTGTACCCATTCGTATACGCAGCGACGACCGACACTATTTCGGGCCAGTCTTTTTCGTCGTAATCCTGCAAAAGGACAAAAGTTTCCGCAGGTACGTAATATCCACCTTTGATCGGATAGAGCTGCCTCGTGCCGATGTGTTCGGACATCTACTTCACCGCTAAGCGCAATGA
>JAPCJV010000071.1 GCA_027886785.1 Nitrososphaerota archaeon
ATTTACAACGAAATAGTATCCGTTCTTGCTTCCCGCACCGACGACCTGCGTTCCGATGCCATTGATCGTGGTGGTAAACAATTGTACAGGCATTCCTTGGTCATAGTCTCTCTGATCACCGGGAGTCAGCTGGAAATGCCAGATCAAGCTTCCGTCAGCTGAATTTAACGCTACTATGCTATCCGTAAAGAGATCAGTTTTTTGGGAATTGGGCGTCCGGACTTTAACGAGACTTCCCGCTGGAGAAGGATTTCCAGTTCCAAAATAAACCACACCGGTAGTTGGATCCACTGCGGGTACATTCCACACAGCTCCTCCTCCACAATCGCAGCCGTGTGTTCCGTTTGTCCCCCAGGTATTGCCGTAAAAAGCCTGATTCGTTGCATTAATCAAAGAAGGAGGAACGGTGTAGAAGGTCCATAGCAGTTGACCACTAGTTTCACTAAATGCTCTAACAAATCCCCTGATGCCGCCTGTTGGACCGCCATCCCCGGACGCTTCCCCGACGATGAGCTTTCCTTGGAAGGCAAGAGGAGTTGCTTCGATTCCAGCGTAGGCGCTGGATGAACCTACTACTCCTTGCGTAATCAGGCTGGTCCAAACTAGACTTCCTGTTGTTGCATCCAGAGCGACCAGCAAATTATTGCTTGTTCCTCCGTACAGGATTCCGTTGTCGATGGTGACTCCCACTCTCGTTGAATAGTGGAGGTTAGTTGTCTTTCCGGGACCGTCTACCCAGACCACCTTTCCGGTCAGTTCGTCTAGTGCCCAGATAGAGCCTCCTCCCGTAATATACACAATTTTGTTTATGACGACAGCAGATCCTGACGCGCCGGGGATATGTGTGGACCACAACAATGAAAGATCGCCCACATTTGAAGAATTTATGATGGTTTGAGGACTGTAACCAGTGTTCTGTTGGTTTTGATCTTGAAATGACCATGTGGAGTTTACAGGAGCTTGCACTTGAGAATTAAGGGGGAGGGCACCGGCTGTGACAAAAAGGATCGCGATCACGGATGAGACAGCCGTACGCCACTTGTTGATGTATATCTGATCCAGTCCATCCTATTAGAATTGTATTTTTGTAATATACGTCAAAATTCCTCTTGAGGAGGCCCCTCGAAAGATTCTGGTTCAAGACGCCCTAATTTTTTTGTTACTGTAGAGCTATTAACGAGATTAGGAAGGGAGATATTTTCAGGTGGAGGAATAAGCTTGATTTCGTTCTTGTTAGAAAAGCCATTTTCGAGCTCGCCGAGCTTTTGAGTGACACGAAGAAGATCCCTGCCGAAAGCCTCCATTCTCAAGTTGATCAAGTCGATATCTTTTCCCGTAGCTTGAAGTACTTCCTTTGTTTCACCGATCTCCTGGACAATAGCTCCCAATTTGTCCAACTCCAACCCGAGTTTTTTTACCTCCTTCTGCGAGTTCCGAAACTCTCGTTCCACATTCAAGACCCGCGACAAGAGCTTGTTCTCGAGAAAGATAGCGTACACACTGATTGCAATAAACCCAGAGACGGCCACAATCAGGATAAGATCGTTCGCCGTGAGATCTGCCATCTAGTTGCCCTTCCTGCTTGTTCGCGATGGTCGAAACGAAAGTTGGCGTATTTCGCATTCACAGTAATCCGTTGTTGTGACTTTAGGGCGAGAACATTTGGCGGCAGCGGTTTGAGCAAAAATTGTCACGGACGTACTTGAAAATCGAGCTCCCGTTTTCGTAACGAGAATTACATGAGATGGTACGGAATAGATTACAGAGAAAATCGCTCTTCTCAAATCATACATTCCAAACTTACGGGCGCAGTTTTTGCCGTACTTTAGATTAATATAGAATCCGATTCACTTTGTCGGAGACGATTAAATTTTCAAGCGCCTCTTCACCTCTACGACGCATACTAACTTACTGGATTCTGAGGGATAGATCTCGTTGCAATCGATGCATCGTAAGAAGTACTCAACTGAACTAGTCTCGTGCATGTTATTCAACGCCGCTTTGCCGAAGGGAGGGATAGCATCCGTGTATTCGGGATAGGTTACGTCAGAAGTTCATCCAAGTACCGGGTTTTCGTAAGCATTTCATAACCTCCATCCGTGATCAGAGCCATGTCTTCTACTCCAGCGGCGCCCACTCCTTCTTTGGAGATTCTCGGCTCCACTGTTATGACCATATTTTTTTCAATTTCATATCCAGATCCTGCGCCTCAGAAGGTGGACCGAAAAAGGGAAACTCATTCCCTATCAAGCCCAGCCCATGGGCGGTCCAAGTCTCGTATTCCGGGTAACCCGATTCTTTCAACGATTCACGACAGGCAGCATCCACCTCCGAACCCAGAACTCCAGGCTTGACTTTTTTCATTCCCGCCATATAGCAATCGTATGCAGCTCGGTACAGTTTCTTGACTTCAGCGCTTGGAGAGCCCCTTCCGCAGAATCCCGTGCGAGCTGAATCCCCGTTATAGCCCTCTACAAAGCACCCGCAGTCAAAATGAAACAGTTCTCCTTCTCTGATTCTTTTATTTGTCATGAGGAAGTCTTTCGCCCCACGCGGACCCGACGAAATGATCGAGAAAAAAGGTGGCCCCTCCGAGCCCGCCTCGATCATCGCGGCCATAATTTTCGCGTAAACCTCGTTCTCCCTGACGCCAGGCGTGCGTCCGGTAATTAATCCGATTTCTAATCCAATGTCAGTAATTCTAGCGGCTTCGCGTAGAAGTTTGATTTCTAGCTTATTCTTGATCGCCCTCTGCATCATCATCAGCCTCGCCGCCGGAACAAAATCAGACTGTGGAAGTACTTTCCTAAGCTCGTCTGCTACATTGAATGTCAACTGATCCAGGCCGATCTTTGCACCGTCGCCGACGCCAAATTTTTTTAGAACAGCTTTGAAGCATCTAGCCCACCGATCTGGAATAATGGTGCCCGGGGGCATGGGATAATATTTCCAATTGGGTTCTGCCTCGTAAGAGGATGCTGAGGTGAATGCCCAATATTTTCCATCTGCCGTTAGGATTGCAGCACTGTGGTCTTGCCAGGCATCGTTCTCATGATACATCTTCTGACAGTTAAGATATCTTACGTTGTCTTCAGCCGTAAGAATTAAGGCATCAAGCCCTTGTTTTCTCATTCTCGCTAGAGTTCCGGTTTGATTTAGCTCCCGTAATTCCTCCAGGTCAACAATCTGATCCTCTTTTCGTATACCGACAACGCAAAAATTCATGACAGGACTTGTTGCGATTTTATTAAAGTTGTGTGAAAGACCACGATTCATGAGAGAGCTCGATCCGAGCTTTGGCGCTAAGAAAAGCTTGGTTTCCAGCTCAGCCGTAGAGTTCCCTGCGTTTGCAGATATGCGGACTTCGGTTTGTTACTGCCCGCGGTGCAGGGGACCAGTTGTTCAAAATACTGGAGCTTTGGTGAGGATCGCGTTCGAACACGCGCGTTCTGTTTGAGTACCCGAACTCCTTTCAAAAATCTTAGAGTTACTGGATTTCTTATTCATGAACTCGGAGTCCACTTATAAAAAATGGAAGCGGCCCCCCTTTGGGGGCACTCCATCGAGGTTACTTTCCAGGAGGACGATACATTGGCATCTTCTTGGAGGCTTGGTCTACTTCTTCTGCTGTAACAAGCGGGACTAACATCATCGTCACCGCGCCGCTGGAATTAATAGCTCCTGAAGCCGCCACCGCGCTCGCATGATCTGGAAACTCACCCACTCCATAGACATCATGCTCTCCGTAGGCGAAATAAAATGACTCCATTTTTCCTCCGACGCTCTTGATCACTTGTTCTGCTGCTTCGCGACGTTTGGATCCGCCTTCCTTCATAACACCCTTCATACCGTCTGCCGTGTAGTTTACTACGAATAGATACTTTGGCATAAGGGCCGGGATTCAACGGCTTGCATTTATTTGAATTGGTGCAATTTTATCGTGGCGCTCTCTATTTCTAGGCGAAATTGGTCTGATCTTGAGTATTCTTTCCCATAACCACAGGGAAGGTCGCGATCCGTTAGTCCTAAATGAAATTTTTCGTTTTCTATGAACACTTCCGAGTTTCTGATTTTCGTACAAAAGTTACTTGATCTTTAAATCGATCCAAAAGTTCGCGTTCAATTGAACTAGTCTTGATGGAACAACAATCAAGCAAGAAAGAATTCGAATCATTTCCCGCCCCAGTAGAGCTCGCGACGACCACCGACTTAATGGAGCAAGAGGTAAAAGCCGTTACCGAAGCCGTCAATCCGTTGGTTGCAGATGCCTTCGCCTTGTACGTGAAGACGAAAAACTTTCATTGGCACCTTTCGGGGTCGCACTTTCGTGATTTTCACCTGTTATTCGACGAACATGCCGATCAAATTTTTGATTCAATCGACGTGATGGCCGAGAGAGTGCGTAAAGTAGGTGGCACGACTATTCGCAGCATCAGTCACATAAGCCTGTTACAGACGATCGAGGATGACGACAATGATATCGTGCCTGCGGGAGAAATGATCAGGCGCCTTTTGGAGGATAATTCACACATTGCAAAGAAGCTCCGGGAGGCTATTGGGGTCTGCGACCGGAATCGTGATTCCGCCACCAGCAACGAGCTACAGTCAATCCTCGACGACACCGAACGCCGCAAGTGGTTTCTCTTCGAGATTTCGAAGGGAATAAAAAATACGGAGTAAAAGCAAAGCTGCAAAAGATGCGGGAACTCCTTTTTTGGTTACATTAATTTGATTGCCCGCCTAATAATTTTGACAAATTGCTTTGTTCTAAAAATGGAAAGACGGGATCGGTATCCCGTAACTTGGAATCACATAAAAGGACGGCCGAATTTCTCGGATTACGAATCAATGGCTGGAAAGAACGATCTAAAAATAGAGAAGAAGGGGACGCCGTTCTTTGATTCGAATCAAATCCGAATTCTGAATGAGGATTTCCTGGCCACTAAAGCCGTGGAGGACGAAAGTGTAGATCTAACTGTAACTTCACCTCCCTATGGAATCGACGTAAAATACGGAAACTATGACGATAATGTGGCTTATTCGGAATACTTAGTTTTCAATGAAAAGTGGTTGAAGAAATGTTTCCAATTATCTAGGGCAGACGGCAGGTTGTGCCTGAATATTCCCCTCGACAAAAACAAAGGAGGGCAGCAGAGCGTATACGCGGATCTTGTCAAAATTTCAAAAGAGGTCGGGTGGAAATATCATACGACGATCATCTGGAATGAGCAGAATATTTCGAGAAGGACTGCTTGGGGGTCTTGGCTGAGCGCCTCGGCACCCTTTGTAATTTCTCCGGTGGAAGTAATTCTGGTGATGTACAAAAGCACTTGGAAGAAGACCAGCGGCACTCGCAGGTCCGATATTTCGCGTGACGATTTCATGAACTGGACCAACGGTTTTTGGAATTTTGAGGGACAAAATGAAAGAGAACCGGAAACAAATCCCGTCTGGAGTTTTAACGGAGAGAGTAAGAAAAAAATTGGTCATCCGGCTCCGTTCCCGGTGGAACTGCCTAAACGCTGCATCAAAATGTTCAGCTTTGTAAGTGACACGGTTCTAGATCCGTTTTTGGGGAGTGGGTCCACATTGATCGCGGCTCACCAGACGAACCGGCAAGGAATAGGGGTCGAGGTAGATGAGAAATATTGCGACTTAGCGGTTGCTCGTTTAGAGCAGTATGGTCTGCATCAGAAGACACTGGAGCAGGCGGTCAATACTAACCCGATTAATTCGTAACCTATAGCTCGCGCACAATTCCCGGGACTTTCGGGAAGGGTGATGTCTCTCCGATGTGATTTGCATTCACGAGCCAGCTGACTAGCCTCTCTACACCAATCCCGCCGCCGGCCGACGGTTTCAGTCTGCCTTCCTTGGCCAGTCTTAGAAGCAGTGCATAGTTTTCCGCGTTTACCCCGTCGCGTTCTATTTTCTTGGAAATTTTTTCGTACTCAGATTCTCGTTTTGCACCCGAGAGGATCTCGCCATACTTCGGAACAAAGAGATCGTAATTGTTCCACTTTCCTTTCTCAAAGTCTTGGTAGTCGTAAAACTCCCTCGGGATGTTTGTTACCCAAGCGGGTTCTTTGATTTCGGCCGCTAGGGCTTTTTCCCAATCAGCTCCATTCTTTTCCTTGAGTTTTTCCGCGTCGTACACCTTGAAGGGTACCTTGGGTACCTTTAGCCCATCAAAGCTGTCCAGCTCCGCCAGTTCTTTCTTCGCCGTCCGCTTCAAATTCTTGATCAGACCGGAGACGAGACCCTCGACCAGCCGGAAAATTTGTTTGGAGCTTGCGTTTCTCACTTCAAAATCGAGCTGCGTGAATTCGTACGCGTGCCACCCCGTCGCCTGTCTTTCGCGCTTTTCAATCCGGATATTCGGCGAGAAGACGAAGAGTTTGGGATAAGCCAGAGAGCTCGCAAACATTTTGTGGATGATCATGCTTGCTGTTGTTCTAACTGTCTCACCATATATCTCCACCTCGATGCGCTTTTCGATCGAGGCGCCGGGGTCTGGCCACAGCGGGTCGGTCATTTTGGAAAAAATCACTGGCAGTAACCAATCGAAATCCTGACTAACGAGATCGGTGGAAAGGTACGCGAGAGTTTTGGTCAAAATCTTCGCGATTGCTGCTTTTCTCCGAACTTCGCCGGCGGAGAGCTCGTCGAGCGATTTAGGTAGGACGGTCTGCATGAAAGCGTAATTCAAAAGGGAGCGTTCTAAAGGATTATCGCGGCGTTAAGCTTTCTGAGCGTAGTATAGAATAATCGGATCGCGGAAAAAGGAAATAGGACTTAGGAGCTCTATTTAATTAACCGTAGAATTTTGTGGGTATATTCAAAATTGCAGAGAAACTTTGGAACGCTCTGGCGACTTGCAACTCTCGGAATCTCGCTCCTCTTCCTCTTTTCTCCTTCGTCTTTTGTTTTCGCGCAGCAATCCGGAAATTCCGTGACCCCAATAAAACACATAATTATCGTAATGCAGGAAAATCACAGCTTCGACAACTACTTTGGAACTTATCCGACGGCCAACGGTACGCTTTCCAATTCCATCACTACACAGCTGCAGGGAGTCAACGGCATTCCAAATGGAGTGTGTTTGGGATCTGGAGCTTCTGGCTGCATAGCTCCCCACCTTGCCAACAGCTCCAGTGAAAAAGATCCCGCTGAGGGACAGCTCGTCTACGAGAAGGATGTCAACAACGGGAGCATGAACGGCTTTGTGGCAAACTCTGGGCCTCAATCGATGATCTACTTCGATTACCACCAGATCCCCGCGTACTGGAACTACGCGGAGGAGTACGGGCTGGGCAACAACTACTTCGCTTCCGTCCTGAGCACGACCCTCCCCAACCGGCTGATGCTCATTCAAGGCGACAGCCAGTACGCGTTTACAGATCTTTCGTCGCCGTCTTTCTTCTCCAATCTGTACAACCAGATGGTACAGTCAGCAACGAGCACGGTCTTCTATCAGCTGGAGACGAGCGGGATCTCCTTTGGATATTACGATTTCTTTGCGGCGCCCCCAATTTCTCCCAACGCTCCTTTTAATCTGGGAAACAGCATCCAGAATATTTCCAAATTTTATGGCGATCTTTCTAACGGCGCAAATCTACCCTCGGTGAGCTTTGTCACTAGCTTAGAGTCGCACGGGTACGACGAGCTTCCCCCGAACAATGTTACGAAGGGCGAGCAATGGACCGTCTCGGTGGTGAATGCTGTGGAAAGCAGCTCGTACTGGAATTCCTCTGCGATCTTTCTCACCTGGGACGAGGGCGGAGGGTATTACGATCATGTCGCTCCTCCAAAGGTGCTCACTATAGATCATGGCTTTACGACTCCTCTGGTGGGCTATGGCCAACGTGTACCCCTCCTTGTAATCTCGCCTTACTCCAAGGAGAATTACGTTTC
>JAPCJV010000072.1 GCA_027886785.1 Nitrososphaerota archaeon
CCGGTCCGAGTTACTCCGTCCCCACCGGATGCGCCTATTCGGGGGGCTTGTCTACAGCTGTCGAGTTTTGATAGGGCGAATACGGAGAAAATAACGAGCCGAGTACGTTGAAAAAGAAAATGGCGATCTATAGTCCGAAGCCGATCTGCGCAGATTTCTTGCGGAGAATATTCTCCCGGAAATAATGCCACAGCCGGGATATTGCCCCGGGTGGTATTTTCTCCTTCTGCAGAATCATTGTACCTTCCCCATCTTGATCTGCCTCAGTCTGGGATCTAGCCGAAGCAGCAGAATGTCGCCAATGATACCTCCGATGATGACCAAAACTGTTACCAAGAAAAGCGTCCCTTCTACTACTGGAAAGTCCCGATTAACGATTGCATCTACCAAGAGGTCGCCCACGCCGGGGTACCCGAAAACCGCCTCGACCAAAACCAGCCGACCTACTAACCCCGCAATTGAAAATGCCACCAAGGACACTAAGGGCAAGAGGGAATTTCTCAAAATATACCCCGACGCGATGGTCCTGTCCTTAAGTCCTCTAGTCTTTGCAGTGACCACATAGTCACTCTTGAGTACCTCTTGGGCCGTCGCGCGGAGAATCAAATAATATTCGCCGAAGATCGCCAGAGTCATTGCAACGACAGGGAGGATTGCGTGTTCTATGATCGAAAGATCGTAAGAAAGTCCGGAAGTCGTGGTGAGTGACGCTGTCCCAAAAGTAGGTAGCCATTTGAGATCAACGGCGAAAAGCCAGAGCAAGACAAGTGCGACCCAATAAACAGGGACTGCTTCAAACACTATCGACGTGTAAAGAAAGCCCACTTCTGACTTACCGCCGCGTCTTGACGAACTGAACGCCGCCATGCCGTAAGAAATGAGAAGGGCCAGAACCAAGCTCGAAATCATCAATAGTAACGACCATCCGATTCGCGAGGCAAACAAATGCCAGACGGTAGTCGGGAAAAATTCATTGGACACTCCCAAGTAAGGGGGCCATGTAGCGAAAGTATTCTTCAGGTACAGGTAATATTGCACATACAACGGTTTGTCCAGACCAAACAAAGCTTCGAGAGCTTGAATCTCCGCTGCGGGAGGCCTGCTACCAGCTGGCCTCAAAACAAGCGCTGCGTTGCCGGGGACGAGCCGGGGGAGAAAAAAATCTAGATTCAAAATTACAATTAGGACAACGATGTATATCAGAATTCTACGTCTGATATAATTCATGAATCTTTTTCACACAGCTAAGCTGATTCTAATATGCTTAGCTAGCAGGGTATATGGCTCGATCAAAGTTTTTCTTTTCAACGAATAAATCGTGGCCAAAAATATACCTGATCAAGTCTGGAAGTTTTCTTGTAAGCCATAGGCCGATCATTTACTTCGTAAAAATGATCTAAGGGTTTATATTCCATCAGCACTCACAACCAATTTTCATATGAAAGCCTCTGTCTTTACCCTGTTGTTTCTATTCGGGATATCTACTATTTTTTCAGTAACCGTTACTTCGGTTAGAGTTAACGCTCAGTCTTCAAACTCTTGTCCTGCAAACGATACTCTTACGATCGCGATGAACGGCGGTGTTCCCAATTCATTCAACGGGATCAACACGTTCACCACGACTGGAGGATTCACCGAAAGAATGTCTTATCTGTCCTTATTTCCGCCGCCGAGTTTCAGCGGTACTCCAGATTATACTGAATCGGTCGTCAACTCGTACGCTGCTAGCGCCAATTACACTCAGTGGACATTTAATGTCCGGCCCGGATTGCAATGGTCTGATGGCACTAATGTAAGTTCTCAAGACATCGCGAATACATTCAGCAGCGCCTTTGCTCTAAATGCCTCAGCGGACGTCCAAGGATTGAGGCTTGAGATAACCAAAGTTAATGTAATCAACAGCTCGGCAGCTACTTTTGTTCTCAACAAGACAGATGCGCACCTGCCAGAAAGATTGAGCGGAATCTTGTACAGCAACATCATGCCTAAATCGTTTATCCCCCATGGATCGTTTTTCAACGGCTTCGACGGGACCTATCCCGGAGACGGGCCGTACGTAATTGTGAACTATACTGAAGGTTCTCCTCAAGCAGTTTTGGTCCCGAATCCATATTACAAACCCGCTCCAGGAACATGCATGATCATATTGGACTATGTGGAATCCCAATCTCAAGTCTCCACTCTATTACAGGCCGGAACGGCGGACATGGGCGCGTATGTGCCCTATGCCGACATATCCAATGTCTTGGCACACTCGCCTGCTCTAAAATTAGTGGACCAGAAGAACGTCCTTGTCACAGACCTGAGCTACAACAATACGATCTATCCTTACAATATGACGGCATTTAGGCAGGCGTTGGCGTACGCAATTAACGAATCCCAGGTGGACCAAACAGCCTTTTCCGGCTATGCAAATACCGCTTACAACTCCCAGGGCGGAATCCCCTCCTCAGAAACCGCGTGGTACAGTTCCAATCAAACAACCTACAGTTACAATCAAGCCCAGGCGCTGCAACTCTTAAGCTCGATAGGGATCAAGCAAAATTCCAACAAACAGCTCACCTATCCCAACGGCACCGTGGTAACGTTAAGCTTGTGGACAGAATCTGATTATGACGCAGATATCACTGCGCAGACTGTGATCCAGCAGAATCTGGACGCTCTAGGCTTCAACATAGTACAGGCTCCGGCAACTCTGCAATCGAATATAATCGGCGATACCTATGCCAACGTGAACGGGATTGACTCCGCCATGGTGATCGATTCTGACGAAGCATGCGATTTTGGTATGCCTCTCTTGGATGCTCTTCCGGTATGGCAGGTCTGTTTGCCGCTCGCAGCGCCGCCTACATGGGAGATGCCGCCCTCAGCTCAAGCTGCATATGAGAGCAATCTAACGGCTCTCCAGGCGACGGCCAACATGACGCAAGAGTTCCATTACCTCGCGAATATTCAGGCATTGAACGCGAAGTATCTACCTGTAATTATCGTCAACTACGCGGATGCTCCCATCATAGTGAGCAATGCCAGATTCACAAACTGGCCCTCTAGCAATTTGCTGGACGGCTTTGGCATCGAATTGAACAATACCGCCATCGTAAATCTGCAACCGGTGTCTGGCGCCACCAGTACTTCTGCCAGCTCCCCAACAACGAGCTCTTCAGCGAGCGCTGCGACAACCCCCACGACCACGAGCTCTCCCGTAACGAGCGTTTCTCTGAGCACAGCTACGTCATTAGCCACCACGACGGCAGTCTCCACAGTGGTTTCAACCGCGGTAACAACGGTTACTAACTCCGCCGGCGGAGGTCTGAGTACTACAGCGATAGCGGCAATCGTGATCGTGGTTGTCATTATCATTGCGGCGGTAGCAGCGTTAGCTATGCGGAGAAGGCCGGCCCCCAAAACAACCTAAAACATCACGACCCTGATCCTGCGATGCCGCAGTAGTATTTACGAAATTATCTGCGGTCACCAGAGAAAGATCCGTAGAGCTTCGGAGTTTCGATAAGGATCTATATCGGAGGAGATATTCTTGTCCAAAGATTTGTCGCCTGAATTCCAAAGGATTCATGACGAAGCAACCGTCGTCGATGGCCATACTGATGTTATTCAGGGTCTCTTCGGAACCCTGGACATGTTCGGAAAGAGAAAAAAATTCAGAATTCTCGCAGAAAAAAGCAAAGAGGGCCACGTTGACATTCCTCGTCTGAAAGAAGGAGGCGTCGATTGCCAAATCTTTGCAATATGGTCAGATCCCATGCGCTCGTACGATGCGACGCTCCGCTGCATGGAACTTTTAGGACATTTGTTGAGTGAATTCGAGAAGAACGAAACGTCAATACATTTGGCGACCTCTTACCCAGAAATCATGGAAACAATCGCTGCAAAGAAAATCGCAGCTCTCCTATCATTAGAGGGTGGTGAGCCGATCAATGGCAAGGCTGGTTTACTCAGGCTGTTCTATGAAATGGGTGTCCGGCTCCTGGGACCAACTTGGAGTTACAGAAATCAGTTAGCCTTCGGAAACAGAGAGGATCCGAAGTACGGGTTTTCTGAGGCGGGATTCGAAGTAATTAAGGAGGCGGAAAGACTGGGGATTATTTTGGATGTTTCCCATCTTAACGAACAATCTTTTTACGATCTCGCGGGATCCACATCCAAACCCTTCATTGCATCGCACTCGAATGCGAAAGCTTTGTGGGATCACCCTAGAAACTTGGATGACAAACAGATCAGACTCCTAGCAGACAGAGGAGGAGCAATCGGGATCAATTTCAATCCCCCATTCTTGGGAAAGGAGGTAGGCGTCGATACAGTCTGCAAGCAGATCAAATACATAACCAATCTGGTTGGCTCGGAACACGTAGGATTGGGATCAGATTACGATGGGATCGAGACAACACCCGTGGGGCTCGAGGACATTTCCAAGCTCCCGGCGATAACAAAGAAACTCGCAGAAGATGGGATGTCGAAGGTGGATTTAGAAAACGTGTTAGGTCAGAGTTTCTTGCGCGTTTTCAAATCAGTATTGAGTTAGGAACTTTTGTTCCGAAAATATTCACACGTGTGAATATTTATTACATAATTCCTTGAGGTGCCGAAGTTAGCGGAGGCTTTTCAACACGGTACTTTCTAACGATCTCAAAACTTTTCCCGACTCGGAAAAGTAGACCTTCGTTCCAATGATCGGCAGCCAACTCTAGAGCTACCGGCAACCCGTCGACGAATCCTGCGGGCAAGGTGAGTGCCGGCATTCCCGTGAAATTGAACATTGACAAGTAAAGTGACATGGCTTTCAAAATGGGAAAAGACTCTCCTCCCACTTCGACGATCTCTTTTCCAATCAAGGGAGCCACTGTAGGAACCGTAGGAAGCGCCAAGATATCGACTTCTCGAAACATGTTTTTCATACTCTGAGTAAACTCTCCTCTAAACCGAAGGGCCCTGAGATAATGGGTCGCAGGTATCGAGTACCCGATCTCTATCAAGCGCTGCAATTCTCTGCTGTATAAGTGAAATTTCTCTTTCGCCCATTTTTCGTGAACGCTCGTCCCTTCTGCCATCGTGATCGCGAGTACCGCGGGACGCACAAACTCAAAGTGGGGAATGGAGACTTCCGTTATAGTACAGCCCATCTCTCGCAAATTGTCCACTGCTTTTTCGAACTGGCCTGCGACTTTACTATCGAGAAAATGGAAAATTTTTCGAGGCATTCCCACTCTTATTCCATTCAAGTCATTCTCGTTGAGACCTGACTGTGATTTATCACTCTTTGACTCTTTTTTGTTAGACATGATTTCAGTGAGAAGCTTGGCATCCTCCACACAACGGGTCATAGGTCCCACGTGATCGAGAGACCAGCTCAGCGGGAGTACCCCTTGTCTGGGGATCTTGTCGTATGTAGGTTTTAACCCCACGATCCCACAAAGCGCCGCAGGACAGCGTATGGAACCTCCTGTGTCAGTTCCGGTTGCGCAATATGCATATCCGGAGGCAACTGCTACCGCAGATCCGCCGCTGGACCCTCCCGAAATGTGCGCGAGATTCCAGGGATTGTGCGTTGTCCCGAATGCAGGGTTTACATTTGTGGCACCTCTCGCAAACTCGTGGAGGTTGGCTTTTCCCAGGATTATTCCACCTGCTTTTTTCAGCCGCTCTACCGCGGGTGCATCAGTCTCCGGAAAAAAGGACTCTAGAACTCTGGATCCGCCGGTGCACCGGATTCCCTGCACATACATGTTGTCCTTGATAGCAATAGGAATTCCAGTTAGCAGGCGCGATTCTTTCAACTTGCAGATCCGATCGGCTTCATCGGCCTCCTTTCTCAATGATTCTTCGGGAACTAGCGTGATGAAAGAATTAGTGTAAGATTCGTATTGCCTAATCCTTTCGAGAGCTGCGTCAAGAATCTCGTGAGCGCTGACCGCTCCAGTGTCCAGATCCTCTCTGAGGGCAGTGATGGTCATAAATGCAAGATCAGATTGTAGAGTCATTTCGCTGCCTCAGAAATTTTCGATGGATCAAACAGCGGTTCTGCTTCTAGAGGAATTTCCACTTGATCTCTCAGGGAATTCAGCCCCTCGAATATGGAGGAAAGTAAAGACTCGAGATTCTTGATTGAATCATCCCCGTTTATCCGAACCTTTTGAATCTCCCAGATACTTTCTTGGATTACCTCTGTATTCAAAGCTGCTTACCCGGAAGTTTCATTTTCAATTAAGCATTCTTCCCAAGGTGAGGCAAACTTGCGGTTGGATAGCGATCAGGAAAAAATCAGAGCATCCGATTCTATTCGTTCGGAACATAGTTAGAAGATCCTCGTTGGCCCCTTTTTTCTCTGAGTTCGAGGGCGCTCATCAACGGGAGATCATCGCTGGCGCTGGACCAATGCTCGTGTATGATCTTCCACTCGTTGTCCTCGTTGAAAAGAATGAGCGTGGCCCTGGTGGTAGTCTTCATCGACTTGCCTCCGACATTCATGTCGTACACCAAACTCATTATCGCAATTGCAACTCCTCCGTGGTAAATTACTTCTAGATCCTCGAGCTTGACTTTGAAGTATGTCATCTGCCTTATGATTCTGAAGATGTGATCGTTCGCGGTATCTCCCGTCAATTTGTGAAAGGGAGGAAATCTAGAGAACAAACTGAATCGGTTTGTAGATCTGAATCGATAAATCGGTCTAAGATCTTTAGAGTTCAATCCCTCAATCAGGTCAGACACAATTTTCTCTACCGTTACGTTCTTTCCCCTAACGCCGATCTGGGTTCTTTTCTCGGAAAGCCTAGTGCAGTGTTTTTCGAGCTCGCGCACCCCCAACCCCGCTTTGATTGCCAGCTTAGCAGTGTTCCATCTCTCGTGGACATCTTCAATCTTAAGAAGTGCCCGGGCGTGACCTTCAGTTAGAGCGTACAACACTTTTCTCTTTTCTTCCTCCGATGCAACAGAATCGGGAAAAAGATGCAACATCGCGACATGCTGGGACACGAAAGCTGCAGACTTTCCCACCATCTCGGCGACCTCGTAGTATGGAGTCTTTGTCATTTTGTGGAGTTGTTCTAGAAGAAGCGCTCTTTCATAGTCAGTAAAATCCTTCCGGTGATCGTTTTCAATTAGGGCAAGAATCAGCGAGTCGATATCCGTCGCGCGGATTACTTTCGCTTCGATTTCTTTCCAGCCCAGTTTCCTAGCAGCAGCTAGCCTGCAGCTGCCATACACTATCTCGTATTTTTCATCCTCTTCGGAAATTTTTCGCACACAGACAGGATGCAGTAGCCCATATTTCGCAAGAGAACGAACCATGCCCTCAACGTGGCCATCGTCTCTTGACCGAGGTCGCAAATTGCGATCAGAAATTCTTTCCAGAGAGATTTTTTCTAGGCTGTCCGTTTCACTTAATCATCTAGGCTTGGTGATCCAAGATTGATATTAATCTTTTTTATGAAAACCCCTCTTTGAACGCCGTACTTTTGGGCTACCGCTTTTTTTGTTACGCAACGCGTTTTCTTTTTCGACATTACTCTGCAAACAAATCTTAGGGCGTTGAGGTTTTGACCATTTTCCACATAACGGCTAGATGCTTCTGGGAACGTTTAATATTGTTCGGCTTTCGTATTCATCTTATATTCCATGACAGGTAGCGAGGATCTTAGAACTTGGCTCGATAAGATTCGAGAATTGGGATTGGTGAAGGATGTCAAGAATGCCGATTGGGATCTCGAAATCGGGGTAATAACGGAGCTTAACGCGAGAACGAAAAAAAATACACTGTTGTTCGACGACATCAAGGGCTATCCCCATGGGCATCGCCTCTTAACTGGTGCATTGTTGGACTCCACGCGTCTTGCTGTAACCCTTGGTCTCCCTGC
>JAPCJV010000073.1 GCA_027886785.1 Nitrososphaerota archaeon
CAAAGACATAGGTTGTTCTAAGACAGACAAAAGTAAGCAAAAAAGAATTACACTAAGACTGCAAACTCTAGACAGGCGAATTCATTTTGCAGAGACTCAAGTGCAAAAATGGATCGCTCGAGTTTCTGCGTTTAAAGATACCAAGAAGCATCTTGAAGATGAACTAAGGGAACTTGGACGAAGCTCTCCTACAGACCCTTAGCCCTTACCTATCGCTGCAACAAACAGTCATAGTGCAACATGTATGCTGAGCAGGACACTGATAGCATACGCATCCGCATTCTTTGCAGTGGCGATTCCGAGAGTTTTGTTGTGTGGCTCTAACGGTCATTCCATCAACGATAATCAGTTCTGCATATACCTCTGATTGTTCTATCCCAGATCCTCGAGTTTCAAGTATAGTACTCATCTATTCAATTCCTCTAACAAATTTTCGCGTTCGATGTTGTCTCTATCGCAGCAGTAGCTTTCCATCTTTCGGATATTTTCTTCGGATTCATTAGGATACAAACCATGAAGAATTTCGTGAATCAAGGTCCCGATGAGATCGCCTTCAGGTAATTTGTCCTGAACGCCAATGAATATCTTGGAATCTTTCGTTTCACACCAACCATATTGACCAGCTTCCATTATCGGAGCTTCTTCGAAATATCTGTAATATTCGCGTCTTCCCGAAATTGTACTGAACAGAAAGAACCTGTAACCCACCGCCTTCTTTCCGAAAATATGCGCTTCTACACTATGCTTAGCTCTATTGAAACAACTTCTCAAGAAATCCGTTTCATTCATCTGAGGTATCGTCTTCTAGTAATTTCCCGGTCCAAAATAGTTCAGCTACAGCCTCGGCTTTTCTTACGAGCTGTTTATCTAACTTGACAGCCGTATGATTTGACATATTATTTCCCGTATGTTTCATTATGGAACTCTGAGGCCTTAATCCCTACCCTCAAAAATCGCACCTTAAAGCCTCTATCTTTTTGTCGTTTAGTGCGGCAATTCCTAAGAAAACATCTAGGTTTTCCATAAGGTAACGATTATAACGATTAATGAGAAATGTTAGTTTTGAAATGACGTTAGAAAACGGAACTTTGATACTGGCTGACTATACTGCCAAGATCAAGGACACTGGACTGGTCATCGATACAACTCGAAAGGAAGACGCGGAAAAAGCTGGCGATGCTGATCCGACTAGGACTTATGAACCACGACTGATTGCAGTTGGAGAGGGCTGGGTGTTAAAAGGGCTAGACGAGGCGCTTCAGAAAGCGGAACCAAACCAGACCTTGGATGTCGAACTTACTCCAGATAAGGCGTTTGGAGTTCGTGACCCGACAAAGGTCTCGCGGATTCCGGTAAGAAAATTCGGGGAAAAAGCGTCAGAACTTTCCGTGGGAGCTGAGGTTGAAGTTGACAACAGAATGGGGATCGTCAGATCGCTGGAATCCGGAAGAGCGATCGTGGATTTTAATCACAAGTACGCTGGAAAGACCCTTCTTTACAATTTAGATATAAAAGAAAAACTCGACTCGAAGGACGCGCAGATTTCGGCACTCATTCACCGGCGTCTGCCGGTCGAAAAAGAGAAAATTAAATTCGAATCGGTCGGAGACGAAGAAGTTCGAATCACCATCCCCAACGATTACTTTTTGCTCGAAGGATTGCAAATCATCAAGAGGGGAATCAGCTCGGATCTTTTCAAGTTCATCAAACTGTTGAACAAAGTGTCGTTCGTCGAGGAGTACGAAAATCCGGCGAAGAAAAAAGAGGAGCCTCCCAAACCAGCGGAAACAGCTCCAGCTGAGGCTCAAGAGAAACCAGCGGAAGAAGCACAAACAGCAGCTGCTCCCGAAGCCGCCCAGTTATACTAAAACACGATCTAAACTAAGGAATGACCCCGACGTCTTGAGCTAGCTTTCGAGCTGTCTCTTCGGTTAGCTTCGTCTCCTCCAGAATGGTGTAGCGCTCTTTCCGAATGGATCTCGCGAGTACCAGCGCTTTCACTATTTCTTCGGAGCTGGCTCCGATGTCGCCGGCGGTCACGGGACAGCCCACAGTTTTCAATGAGCTTCTAATTTCATCGTAGTTCAATCCGTGCAGTTTTGCCATCATAATTGTTCCCATTCCACATTTTTCTCCGTGCAACCCTTTACCGGGAGCGACGAGGTCCATGGCGTGGCTGAATAGATGCTCGGAGCCGCTGCAGGGCCGGCTGCTCCCTGCGATTCCGGCTGCGACGCCGGAGCTAATCAGAGCTTCGACGACAACGCTGATACTTTCAGAATCTGGGGTAGAAATCTGATCTGCGTCTTCCATGATCATATTCGCAGAAAGCAACGCTAGGTTTGCCGAGTATCTGCCATAATATTCACCTGTTTTCTCGTGGGATAACTCCCAATCCTTCACGGCGGTTTTCTTGGAGATCAGGTCTCCACACCCGCTCACGAGCAAATTGTGGGGGGCACGAATGATCAAATCGGTGTCTGCAACAATCGCAATTGGCGGTTTCGCGACAAGGGAATACGGCCGATCCAATCCTTTGACGGACCCAAACGGGCTAGATATGCCATCATGGGAGGCACTCGTTGGAATGCTGACAAAAGGGATTTTGGAATCGAAAGAGGCAAGTTTCGCAATGTCAATGGATCTCCCACCACCCACTCCGATCAGAAAATCTGACCCCAGTTTTTTTGCGAGCGTCGAGATCCGCTCGACTTCTTGAAAAGTCGAAGGACCGACGATCTCCCAATTCGCCAAAAACCCTCCCCTGGACATCGCCGTCGTAAAAGATCTGGCAACCAGTTCTCTGACATGCGTACCTGACAAAATAAGGGAGTTCTTCCCCAATTCGAGATCGCCGAGGATCTCCCCTACTTGTCGGGTCAAACCGGATCCCACAACCACCGTCCTGGGAAGCTCCATTACATGCGCTGGCAAATTTTTGCATCCGTGTGAAGTTCGATCAGATTTCTCATTGCTGGCTCGGAAAGTTATTTAAAGGGCGTTGCACCCATTGGCAAATTGTCGGCTTTTCTGAATCTCCGTCTTACTAGAGCTGCTTGAGAGATGGATTTTTAGACTTGAGGGAGCGTTCTTAGCCGAAATGAGTTGATAATTTGTCCCAAAATGTGTTTCCACCAAATAATGCCAGAAACGGAAATGTTGATCGAAGAAAAGAAGTGGATGCCCTAAAGTACCATGGTACTACGACTGTCGCGATGACTGCTTCCGACGGCGTAGTGTTGTGCACTGACACTCGGGTCACCGCAGGCTATCTGTACATAGCTCACCGTCAGGGCAAAAAAGTTCACCGGATCGATAACCATGTCGGAGTTACCATCGCGGGGACTGTTGCAGAAGCCCAGAGCATGATTGACACCTTGAAATATTATGCAAACCTGTACAAGCTCGAAAATGAGAAACCCATTCCTGTGAAATCCCTCGGACGGATATCTGCAAACATTTTCTTTGCAAACAGGTACTATCCCTTTATTGCAGATTTCTTGATCGGCGGATACGACGAAGTTGAGGGGAACGTCATCTACAGCGTAGATTTCTTCGGCGCTCTAACTAAGGAGGACGCCGTTTCGACAGGGAGCGGATCGCCAGTTGCGTACGGGATCATCGAGGACCAATACAGGAAAGGAATGAAAGTCGAACAGGTGATTCCCATCGCTATCCAGGCAGTGAACGCCGCAATCAAGAGAAATGCGGGGACCGGCGACGGATTTGATGTCGCGGTTATTACGAAAGAACGAGGCTACCAAGAGCTGTCGAAAAAAGAGAAGGAGCAACGCTTGATGGCCATTACCGGCAAGTAGACGTTTTGTGTTGACTGAACGGGACAACGTAATCGGAACAATTCTAAACCACATTCCAGCAACAGCTGAGATCACCAGGGTAGAGTATGAAGGGCCTCGGATTGCCCTGTACTCGAAGAACCCAAAGTTTCTCCAGCAGAACAGCTACATCGTGTCCGATGTCGTGAACCTGGTGAAGCGGAGGCTTGTGGTAAGGACTGACAAGTCGATCCGAAAGGAAGAGCAAGAGGCACAGGACCTAATCCTGCACAGCGTCCCCCCAGAGGCTGGGGTCGAGAATATCTTCTTTGATGGTGCGATCGGCGAGGCGATCATTGAAGCCCGAAGGCCGCTTCAATTGACGATCGAAAAAGGATTCAATCCTATTGAACTTACTGACAAGACCGGTTGGAAGATACGCATTCGAAAGATGCCCCACATTCCCTGTCTCAGCATTAAGAACGTCAATAACGTACTTTCTCAAAGCGTTAATGAGAGAACGAAGTTCTTCAAGGACGTAGGCGAGAACATTTTCCGCCCCAGGCTCAGCGAGGAATCCGAAGTAAGCATCCTGACACTGGGAGCGTTCGAAGAGGTCGGAAGGTCATCAATCATCGTCAGTACTTCGGAAAGCAAATTGTTGCTCGACTGCGGGATTCATCCGGGCGCAAAAACCGCTTGGACTGCTTTTCCCCGGCTGGACTGGGCGAACATCGAGCTCGATCAGCTAGATGCCGTCATAATTAGTCACGCGCATTTGGACCACACGGGATTCCTTCCCGCCCTATTCAAGTACGGGTACGACGGTCCTGTATACTGCACGGAGCCCACGCTTCCTGTCATGACCTTGCTTCAAGGAGATATGGTAAAGATAGGAGAGATGGAAGGTGGCCGGCAGGTGTACAGTCAGCGGGATATTCGTGAGGTAATCAAGCATACAATCACCGTGCCCTACGGTCTCGTCACCGATGTGGCTCCTGATGTGAAACTTGTCTTCAATAACGCGGGGCACATTCTCGGGTCAGCCACAGTCCACCTCCATGTGGGGGAAGGCGCTCATAACATCGTGTACACAGGAGATTACAAGTACGGAAAGACCCAGCTTCTCGAGCCCGCTTTTTGGAATTATCCGCGGGTGGAGACGCTCATCACAGAATGTACCTACGGGGCAAAAGAGGATGTTATGCCTTCGAGAGACGAAGTCGAGGGGAATTTCACGCGCCTGATTAACGATACAATCAGGCAGGGCGGAAAAGTTCTGATTCCAATTCCCGCGGTGGGAAGAGCTCAGGAGATTATGCTTGTAATCGATCGATACATGCAAGAGAAAAAAATCGTGGAAGCTCCCGTGTTCATCGAAGGGATGATCTCTGAAGCGACTGCAATTCACATCGCATATCCCGAGTACTTATCGCGCGAGTTGAAGTACAAGATCTTGGAGGAAGACTCGAATCCGTTCAATTCTGAATTTTTCACCGTTATCGATCACCCGAGCAACCGAGAAGAGGCGCTGAGAGAGGGAGGAGCGATCATCATGGCGACGTCGGGAATGCTCGAAGGAGGACCGGTCATTGAGTACTTTTCGCAGCTGGCGAGCTCGGACAAAAACCGCGTACTCTTTGTTTCGTACCAGGTGCAGGGAACGATGGGAAGGAGGGTATTGGACGGATCTAAGCAGGTGAGCCTGTTAGGCGAAGGAGGAAAAATCCGCGTGATCGACGTGAATTGTCAGGTAAACAGGATTGAAGGATTTTCAGGGCACAGCGATTACAATCAGACTATCCGGTTCGTACATAAACTCCGCCCTAAGCTGCAGCAAATTTACGTGAATCACGGGGAACGGAGAAAGTGCGAATCGATGTCCTATACTTTGTCCAGAATGTTCAAGATACCCGCGTTTCATCCGAGCGTTGAAGAAGCGATTAGGATTCGGTAGTCTTTTCCCCGCGCCAGATTTTTACGCCGGGGGGAGTGATCACTATCCTTTCTTCGCCCAGCCTTGCGATGTCTCCTCCAAAGGAAAGGGTAAAGTCTGTCAATTCTTCAATAGTAGATTTTAGGTCCTCCACGCTTTTCTGGGCGAGCGGCGTAATCTTTAGAATCACGATCGTTCGGTTTTTCACGTCCTCCTTGATGCGGGAGACTTCATCGGAATTTTTCAGGGGGAAAGCTTTCAGCAGGATCTGTGGGCTCGGGTGCAGACTTTCGGCCGCGGTAGTGCTTCCGCTCCCCGAATTTGACAAGTTCAGTTTACCCTGTAAAACAGTCTTCTAGAATTTCCCTCTTAAAACCGTTATAGATCAATGATCTAGGGGAATGCCCTTCAGCATTTCCCAGAATTTATCCCCCGCGTAATGCAAATTATTCACGATCGCCCCTTTTTTGGTCTGTTCCATCTCTAGCCTTGAGATAGTAACTTCTCCCACGGCAATCGCCTTTCCGTACTTCTCCTCCCTGACGACTACAATATCCCCGGGGTGAAACTCTCCCTCAAATTTAGTAATCCCGGGTCTCATGATGTTTGCACCGTTCACCACGAACTTTACTGCTCCACTGTCCACTGTAACAGTGGGTCGCGATGGAAGAATCCATTCGTCCTTCAAGAGTGGAAAATAGACCATCTCGCTGCCTTTCTCATCCTTGTTTTTCTTTTTGGAGCCGAGAAAGATTTTGTCTTTCTCATCGAAAATGATGGAGATGGAGGGATCATCTCCTTCAGCGATCTTCAGGTCTTTCGATTTTATCGGGGCAACGTTTGAGAGTTTTTTCAAGTTCTCAAGGAGATCGTCTCGGGCGCTCTTGGACATATGAAAAATTCTCAATACAAAGTGGCACCCAGGTGTCGCTTCTCAGCTCAGGATCGGTTCTGAAACCAAATAACTCTTAATAAGACTTCTAAAAACTAATAACCAAAAGTCTGAGAAGTTCCTTTTTCTCGGATCAAACAGATTGAGTAGTTTATTTTTGTCACAAGATATGGCGGTCCGCGTTTTAGACGAGAGCGTGGGAAAAATTGTGTTAATCAAGCTAAAGGGCGGTAAGGTAATTAGAGGAAATCTCCAGGGTTTCGATCAGCACATGAACCTCCTTCTCGAATCTTCCGAAGAAATCATTGATGAGGGAAAGACGAGCTCCCTGGGGACAATCGTTGTTCGGGGGGACAATGTGGTGATCATCTCGCCGCCTCCGAAAGGGTAAAAACAGAAAGTTCCGATTAGTAACAAGTCAGAGGGAAAGGAAATTTGACGAGAGGAACTTCGTCCATGGGTAAGATGGGTCGCAAAAAGACCCATATCCGGTGCCGCCGCTGCGGTCATCACTCTTATCACTTGAGGTACAAAAGATGTTCATCCTGCGGATTCGGGGCTTCTGCGAAATTGCGCCAATATTCGTGGATGACGCGATTTCGAGGGTAGGATTGGGGCATCTTTTCCCTAAAAGGGAATTGACCGTTTGTCTGTAAGCGAGATCGTGCTTGCCGCGGGGAGCGCGGCCGTGGGCGTCGCTGCAGGGTCAATTGCAGTTTATTTTTACACTAGAAGCGGTACCGCAGCAAAAGAACAGGTTGAGGCTAGTCCACAGTCTGAAAAACAAGAATCTAAAGAGGTTGGTAGTAAGGACATAACTCCAGTGCCTCGTTTAGAAAACATGAATCCTTCGCGCACAATTCCCCGAAGCGAGCTGGAGAAAAGCAAGCGGGAGTTGCGAACCTTACTGTTGGAGAAGGAATTGGTCTCTGCTGCCCTAACTCGGCTATACGAAGCGGAAGTCGCGAAGGAGATCACAAAAGACGAACGGGAGGTTCTTGGTGCAAAATACGTGTCCGAACTCAGATCTTTGGACGAAAAAGTCGGCAAAATGGATGCCTTCATTCAGATCGGAGACTTGGAAACGTTAAGGAACCAATTGCTTCAACTGGTTAATCAAAAAGTCGAAGCGATCGAGAAGCGAATTGAAAGTACAAAGCGCCTTGCAGAGCCCCTTATCGCAGACCTGCGCCAGCGACAAGGGGTCCCGCAGA
>JAPCJV010000074.1 GCA_027886785.1 Nitrososphaerota archaeon
ATGAACGAGTAGTATTTACTTTCAAGAAATCATCTTTCTATCCAAGCTAATGCTTAAACGCAAGAATCACTAGCTGACCAGATGGCGGGGTAAACGGCTTCTAAGAAATGTCCCATGTGCGGGACACAAAATGCACAAAGTGCTAACGCCTGCAAATTCTGCGGTTACATTTTCGAGGATTTCAAAACTGCGGGTTTAAGCTCGACTGATGGGAACATTGCGCCGCCCGCAAGCAAAGTCTCTGTGGACGAAAATCTAAACACGGTGCCCACAAATTCAAACGTAGAAAATTTTCCGGACATTTCTACTTCGTCGACTTCTCCAGTATCGTCGATCAATACAGGTGCTGCAGTTTTCGTAGTTTCGAAATCTCTTCTTACTTCGATCCTTCCCTCACTGGCGTACTTAGTCTTCGTCCTCCTTGTCACGCTTTCTTCAGGCTTGAACCTCTATACTCTTGGGATCTTTGTTTTTTTCATAGCCGTTGCAGTCTTGCCTCAATTATTCACTCCTAGAAGGTTCGAATTCTATGACGATCGGGTAAGAGTCCACAAAATTATCGGAGGGGACTCTGAAATTCCTTACTCTGACTTGACTTACAGCTTTTTCTCCCGAGGTAAAAGATCGCAGATTGTGCTTTCGTCTTTGACGCGGAGGAGGCAACAGCTCGCCATACCTAGTAATCCCATAAACAAGGATTTAGGCATGGACCTCAACAAATTTCTGGAAACTAAAATGAAAAAACCGGAAGCAAAAACCTCGGGCAAAAATACTTCGTCTGATCGTTCTGCTGGTTCTACAGCGGCGAACCCTGATTCTGATTCCGAATCAAACCAGAAATCCGTTTTTTAGAATAACTTGCTTATGACAACTAGGCGGCTGTGTACCCTCCGTCTACTGCAAGTACCTGCCCCGTCACGTAACGGGAGGCTTCAGAAGCGAGGAAAACAACCACCCCCTTCAGATCGTCGTCCTCCCCCAGCCTTTTCATGGGGCTTTGGTCTATCATCCTGTCCCCGAATTTTTCAATGAAAGCAGAGGTCATCTTGGTCGGAAAGAAGCTAGGTGCGATCGCATTGACCACAATGTTATTCGTTGCCATTTTGATTGCAAGTTCTCTGGTCAAAGAAATAATTCCTCCTTTGCTCGCAGTATAGCCAACAGTATTCATGAAATCCGGGGGTGAGACCAGCCCCACAATCGACGAGACATTAATGATTCTCCCCCATCCATTTTCTTTCATGATGGGAATGACTGCCTGACAGGCAAGGAAAGTTCCGGTTAGATTCACACGGAGTACCTGCTCCCACTTTTCAAGCGGCATGTCCTCGATCGGGGCTCCCCAAGTCGCGCCACTGTTATTCACCAAGATATCGAGTTTCCCAAATTTCTCATTAACTGAATCGACTACATCGGTAACGCTTTTTTTATCAGAAACATCAAGCTTCTCTGAAAAGGCAGCTCTCCCAGTTGCAGCCTTGATCTCTTCCGCGACAACTGCGCATTGTTCTGCATTTCTGGAGGCAACCCAGACGTCAGAACCAGCTTCTGCAAGCGCGAAAGCAATGGTTCTCCCTAGGCCCTTGCTTCCACCCGTAACCAAGGCAGACTTTCCAGAAAGATCGAAAAGTTTCAGCGCGTTCATTTACTTCAAATTCAAAAATCTTGGCGCCTGTATAAAGCTGTGAAACAACTTTCAAATTACGGATTAATGATAGAGCTCATTGAAGTCTAGTACAGGCGGCGTCCGGCGGGTTGCTGCAGTCCACACTCAGGGCAGTAATCCGCTATAGCCAGGATATTGGTTCCGCACTTTGGACAGATTTTTTCGTAAGATAGATTGTCCTTACTTTGTTCGATTCCGGAGACAGCGAGAGTTATAGCTTCCTTAGGTTCAGCCTTTTTCTTATTTGCATTCTCGAGAAAAGTCATGATGCCGTAAATCAAAAGGAAGAAAATCGCGAAGAGGACGGCAAAGAGAACCACTAAGGCGATTAGAGGTTCGACTGCAGCCATTCTGCAGAGTACTAGTGACCGCGGATGCTTAAAGTCTTCACTAGTTTTTCGTGCGTGAGAAGTTAAGGTGCGGGTTTGGATTTGGATTCGGACTCGTCCTCATCCACGCCCTGAATCCAACTGTATCCTTTTTCGTCTAGCTTGTTCGCAAGTTCGGGACCACCTGAAACCGCAATTCTACCTTTCACCAGGACGTGCACGAATTGCGGTTTTACGTAACGCAGAATTCTCTGGTAATGGGTGATCAACAGAATCCCGATCTCGGCGCTCTTCACGGAGTTTATCCCGTCAGACACGAGCTTCAGTGCATCTATATCTAAACCAGAATCAGTTTCATCCAATACCGCAAACTTCGGCCGGAGCACCGAAAGCTGGACTACTTCTGCCTTCTTTTTCTCCCCGCCAGAAAAGCCCTCGTTCAAGTACCTAGTTGCAAAGCTTCGTTCCATCCCGACGACCTCGAATTTGTCTTCCAGTAATTTCCTGAAATCCCGCACCAGCATCGGCTCGTCCTTACGGACTGCGTTATAGGAAATTCTTAGGAAATTCGATAAACTTACTCCGGGAATTTCGAGTGGATACTGGAAGCCCAAAAATAAACCTTGAAGTGCCCGCTGGTTCGGCGGCATGTTCTTGATACTAACATCGTCGATTTTGATATCGCCGGAAAGCAGCTTGTATTTCGGATGTCCCATCATGGTATAGGCTAAGGTGCTCTTTCCAGACCCGTTGGGGCCCATGAACGCATGGATTTCTCCGGTGTTTACAACAAGAGATACACCTTTGAGGATCTCCTTGCCTTCGATCCCCGCGTGAACATCGATTATCTCTAATTTGTGACTCATAAAATCCCTCTCCCTTTCTGTCCCTCGAACCTTCAGAGCGGAATCCACCCGAAGTTGAGAGACTTATATGACGTATGTTATATCTTGTTCCTAAAAAATATTGTGTGTGCTAATGATCTCCCGTGTGCCAAAATGCCCTGACTGGATGAAACAGAAGGGCCGAACTACTATGATGCGCTAACGGATAAACCATCACTTGTTCTCGGTCGTTGCTTTGGAAACGGGCATAACACCGGACGACGGCTTTCTTGGATTTTCTCGGTAAACCATTGAAGCAAAGATAAACACGCCAATCAGAACAACCGCTGTAATCACTTCGACAATGCTAACGAGAACCGGAGCTTTAAGCGGCGTGACCAACCCAAGTTGATCGCTGATAGTCACTATCAGATAGAGAATCGACCCAATGATTGCGATTACGGATGCAACGCGGGGCTTGATGAAAAGCAGAATGATCGATGCGATATTCAAGAACAACCCGAGGAAAAGTACGACTAGCCAACGCAGTGAAGATGAATTGCCAAGCAAAGCCGAAGCACGGGTTTCAAAAACGACTGGAGAAATCAGAAAGTCGCAGAACACGAATACAAGGAGCAATACAACTAGAATCTTGACGTTTCTGGAGAGTTTTTTCATACGATCCGAGCTGATTGTCGATTACCGGCTCAATAATAAGTTTCTCTTACAGGATTGAAAGTTACTTACTGCAGTCTACGCAAAGAGACATGAAAAATTCGACGGGATATCATGAACTCTCATGGGGGGTATCTTCATTACCCGCAAACCAAGGATTTCATTAACCCTTGATGGCCGTCCAACTTGTAATGGCTCCCGTCCTAAGATGTGTAATAATTCGTTGCTCTACAGTGCGCCAGGAGCTATTACCACCGACGCTGCTCAAAGTAGTGCAGAATAAATGATTATTTCACGATTGACGATTCACGAGTTACCTCCAGATCGTGCTTGATCCTGGTACCATATCTTATGCGAAAAAATCGCTGAATTTTCCAAGGGTTGGACGCCTTGGACGGTTGAGAAGGACGGTCTGGACGCTTCAAACAGAGAAATTGGACGGAAAATTCACATGTCTGGACGGCGCAATAATCCTCTTTGTAAAGGAAATTTCGCATTGTCCACAGAAACAACGTTCAACGAAAATGAGATCGCAGTTTGCCAAGCCTATCTTACAAGGACTAGAGACGAAGCAGTGAAGATGCTAGGTGTCGGGGCAGGGAGCGTTTCTAGGACCTGGCAAAAGTTCATCCTTCTAGGTGGGAAGGACCTAGAGAGTCAGAAGAAGATTTCACTTTCGTTGAAGAAGGATAGTGTGACTATTGACGAAGCTCTGGGTGCACTGGATCTATATCGACTCCTGAAACAGGAAGGTATCTCGGATCCTGTCCAGGTTGAGACGTTAGTTGAAGCCGCCAGCAATTTAGTAAGGGCAGATCCGAATCTAGACCATGTCCATTTGATGGCAACTGCAGGAAAAATGCTCGATGCGGAACAATCGACGGGGAAGACGTATGAGGAACAGCTCGAGGACTACCACGAGCTTAACGCCAAATCAGATGAATTGAGAGGAGAGATCGCCAACAGGAGGAAGCTGCCACTGCAGAAAGTGGAAAGAACAGAGCTCTCGCCGATGAAAGGGTAACCGTACAACAGCTCAGAGACTATGTCCAAGCGCGCGATTCGCTGCGTAATCTAGGAGGCGATGTAGAGAACCTGCCCAAGCTCAACAACATGCTTTCCAATGCGGAACGAACCGTCTACGATATAGAGAAAATCATGTCGGAAATTTCCGCCCTGAAAGATCTTAGAATAGAAAAAGAGTCGGTTGAGGGGCAGATCGCAACGAAAAAAGCAGAAGAGCAGTTGCTGCAGACCAAAACAGGAATCGCCGAGGTTCAATTGCAGGTTCTGAAAGCAGAGATTACCCAATACGAGGAGTCGATTAAGAAGATTTCAGATGAGTACGTCAAAGAGGTGAAAAAGAGACTCGGTTCTCTAGAGACTACCTTGAACAATGCATACGCGGCCAATTGGAATACGATCCGAGAGAGCGCCACTTCCGTAAGAACCACGATCGAAGCTATGAATTCTACACTAGAAAAATCCGTCCCGAAGATTCAAGAGTTTTCTAATGTTCTCATAAAAGCAGACGAACTTGCCGCACAAATTGCAAGTAACGGAGAAATGTTCCACCTCTACGAATTGACCCATAGAGGCAGGGGCGGGGAGGTCGTCGTGCTCATCATAGTGTCCAAGGTTTTACATGGGTTTGTGATATGGGCCACGCAAAATCCGGGAATTGTGCCAGCTGAATTGGTCCAATGTGTCCAAATTGTAGTCGGGCAGGTGGAAACACAACTCCAAAAGGCTACTCCGAATCCAAGGGCGTAACTAGGTTGGGCAAGGAAGCAGACCTATCATCAGAAAGCCAAAGACAACGAGGCCCTGTCTTTCTGAATGCCCTAAACGAAATGAAGAAGCTAGCCCATCAAGCGGATGAAGACTTTAGGCAAACTCTCGTTCATTTGGCAAACCAAATAATTGAATCAAGAATCAATTCCGGAGAAGCTGGAAGGAGCGATTTTGTGGGGCAGCTCTCTCCAGCGGTGGATTATGCATTCGGTCTGAAAACTAAAAATCCGGGCCGATACCCAAAAATCTTGGAAACCACCCAGGCGAGAAAAACTAGACTGTTGCAATCTTATCTAAAAGTGAGTGGGACAATCTATGAAATGAAAAGCTCTGAACTATTGCACCTAATCGGGAGGCTCCGACACGAGCTGCTCCTTTTCGAAATCCTATCTTCTTTGCCAAAGAAGAGCATAACAAATTTGTATTCTCGAGCAGGTACTCCTGCTCCCTAATCAACTATCAAAGCAAAATTATTCGAAGAAACTCTCCATTGACATAAATTTCTTAGATGGTAAGAGCAACGTCCGTTTTTCTGAGATGACTAGACGAATTCTTTGAAAAGAGCTGCCGGATCAGAAACTCCCAGCGGACTCTTGACTGGATTGCCAAGCTTTAGGGCAGGGTCTTGTTCTTCATAGGTCGGCCTTTGTGCCTCGTAAAACAGTCCAATTGGAATCTTCGGATCCCACTCTCTGGACTTCACAATCGCCTGGTCTAAGCTAGAGGTGTTGTAGTCCGTCCCATTTATTTTGTAACATTTCTGCCGGAAATAATCGTAAGTTTCGATTTTATTCCACGTAACGCAGGGGCTGAACACATCGACCAGCGCGAACCCCTTGTGCTTTATCCCGTTTTGAATGAGTTCCGTCAGATGTTTCGGATCTCCTGAAAAACCGCGGGAGACGTAAGTAGCCCCTGAGACCAGCGCAAGGGCGATCGGGTTTATCGGCTGCTCGATCGTACCCATCGGGCTGGATTTAGTCGCAAACCCTGTCTGGCTCGTGGGGGACGCTTGTCCGGTGGTAAGACCGTAGACTTCATTATCCATGACAATGTATGTGATGTCCAAATTTCTCCGCATCGCATGTACAAAATGCCCTAAACCAATCCCGTATCCGTCTCCGTCACCACCGGTTACAACGACATTCAGATCGGGGTTTGCAAGCCGCGCACCGGTCGCGATCGGCATAGCTCTTCCGTGCAAGCTGTGGAAGCCGTACGCATGGATAAAACCGGGAAGGTTGGATGAACAACCGATTCCTGACACGATGAAGAGGTCCTTCGGATCAATCTCCAAGTTCGCCACCGCCTGGACGAGCGCGTTCAGGACTCCAAAATCCCCGCAACCGGGGCACCAGTCGGGACGAACTTCACTCTTGTATTTTGATAATTCCAGCATTAAGCCGCCACCTTTTTCGCCTTGTTCACGATCTCAAACGCGTAAATGGGCTCTCCGTCGTACTTCAGGAACTTGTCCGTTATTTCTATGCCTGTTTCAGCACGTATGAGTCGCGCCATCTGCCCGGAGAAGTTGCATTCCACATCCAGAAGTTTCTTCGCACTTTTGAGGCTCGCCTGGACGGATTCTCCCTTGAACGGAAAGACATTTCGAATCCCGTAAACATTCGTGGGAATTCCTTGAGCAGTCAACTCGTCGGCAGCTTCCATAGCTACCCCAAAAGTGGACCCCCAGCACACCAAAGTTAGTTCCGCGTCTGGAACTCCGTACATTTTGGGAGCGGACAATTCGTTTCTCGCATAGTCCATTTTTCTCATTCTCTTTTCCATCTGCCTTCCTCGCTCTTTGACGTACTTTGGAATTCCTGAAAGCACATCGCTCACGACTACTCCGTTCTCCTCGTGCTCGTCACTTGCGGCCACAAAAACAGTGCCAGCAGTTCCGGGAATTGCTCTCGGAGATACTCCAGTCTCAGTTACTTTAAACCGAAGATAAGGCTCTTGAGGCGCGGACGTAATTAATTCCCCTCGGTCAATGAGTACTTTGGTCGATAATTCATCCACTGTCTCGATATGTTCAGACAACAAAAGATCGCTTGCGACAATTACGGGGCATTGGTACCGCTCCGCCAAATTGAAAGCTTCGATGGTAGCGTAGTACGCATCCTCAACGGTCAAGGGCGAGAGAACGATCCGCGGAAAGTCGCCTTGTGAAGCTCCGATCATCATGTTGAGATCTCCCTGCTCCGTCTTGGTTGGGAGACCAGTCGAGGGCCCCGCTCTTTGTGATTCGATGATCACAATCGGAGTCTCTGTCATTCCCGCTAGACCGAGTGCCTCGACCATCAGTGAAAAACCACCGCCAGAAGTACCCACCATCGCCCTAACTCCCGCATGCGCGGCCCCGATCCCCATGTTAATTACCGCGAGTTCGTCCTCCGCCTGCTTCACGACTACTTTTTGAGACGCCGCGTGGGCAGCCATCCAGTGCAATATTCCAGAAGCCGGAGTCATGGGGTA
>JAPCJV010000075.1 GCA_027886785.1 Nitrososphaerota archaeon
GGGATCTCATCGGGAAGAGCTCCGGCAAGCCCGTCTACAAGCTCTTAGGCGGGGCCAAAGACCGAGTGAAGGCGTACGCAAGCACTGCAATGTTGAAGGGGCCCAAAGAACACGCCCGCGATGCCCTGAAGTACAGAGAGATGGGATTTCGGGCAATCAAGATCCGCATCCACCACGATCGTTTGGAAGACGATATCACTGCAATCAGGGCGATCAGGGATGCGCTTCAGAAAGAGGAAATGGAAATCATGGTGGACGCGAACCAAGCCGCGACCTTTTCCGGGCCAGTCTGGTCCTATCAGCGGGCTCTTCAAACTGCGAGAGAGCTCGAAAAACTAGAGGTCTACTGGCTTGAGGAACCTCTGTTTCACGAGGCGCACGAGGACCTCGCGAGACTTTCCAAAGAGGTGGATCTGTTTATCGCCGGTGGGGAGGATGAATACGGGTTCCTTCGATTCAAGGACCTGATTGACCACGACTGCTTTGACATCATCCAAGCGGACGTTTCCGCGTCCGGCGGCATTTGGCAGTTGAGGAAAGTAGCCGTTCTCGCAGAAGCTGCGGGAAAGGCGTTTGTCCCACATTCTTTCGACACCGGCCTCAGCATGGCCGCCGCGCTTCAGGTCATCGGGGCCTCTCCCAATTCTCCTTTTGTGGAGTATGCGATGGAGCTGCCTTCTTTGGATCTAGGGCATACTGAATTGCTCAAGACGACCATGGACGTGGATAAAGACGGGTTTGTCGAAATTCCTCATTTGCCGGGGTTGGGAGTCGAGGTAAATGAGGAATTGATTGAAAGATGCAAAGTCTAGGTTAGAGCGATCTCACGATTGTTCGATCAATTTTCGTCTCCGAGTTTTCCTGAACACTCAATGCGTATTACTTAGGGGCCGGCCGGCGCCTCAAAACAAACACAGCTCCAATAATGATCAAAATCACTACTACCGCAATTGCCGCGTACAAAGTGGTATTGCTTGATGCTGGTTGAGTGGAGGATGTTGATACCGTGGCGGTGGATGAGGTCGTTCCAGAAACGTTAGCCGATGTGGAGCTGGTCGGAATTGTGGAGCTGTTAGCTGAAGATAACGATACTGACGATGTGGAATTGGTCACTGCACCAGCAGGTTGCAAGTTAGCAAAAGCTGTGTTATTCATTATTTGCGCGCCGAACTCGATGTATCCGGAGGGCCAATTCGTCCAATGCTGCGCATTGTAGGCCCAGAGCGCATCTGGATAGGCGAGGACGATCGTTGGAAGGTATTGAGCATTGAGCGCCTGAATATTGTTTAGGTACTGCTGCTCGAGAGTAACGTTTGCAGTAGCGAGAAAAGCGCTATAGTTGCCGTGGTATTCGGCGTCCGCTGAAGGCGGATATTCCCAGTGGGCGTTCGCCGTAGTTGCTAGCCAGTATACGTTCCAGGCTGGAAGGCTATCTAGGTATGGATTCCCCCAAACGGGCGGGTTTGAGGTTGCTAGAATGATGGCGCTTCGGATGCCGTTCAAGTTTGAGCTATAGTCCCCGACAATACTCGAAATGGACACTGTTTGCAGGTTCACAGTGAAACCCAGCTGTTGAAGATTTTTCTGAATAGCACCCGCGCCGATTGTATCCACGGTGTTATCCGTGTCTGTCCAAAGGGAGAGCGTGACTGCTGTTCCATTAGAGTAATGCAACTTGCCGTCCGACCCCTTTGTAATGCCGATAGCGCTTAGGAGGGATAGCGACTTTGACTGATCGAAACTGTACTGAGCTTCTTTAGAATTGTACCAATTTGTCGCCAGTGGCGAAACCACCCCCTCTGCTGAGTACCCCGTGATCCCATATCCATTCAATGCTTGATCCACAAACATTGATTGATTGATTCCAAACGCAAGGGCCTGCCTAAAGTTCGTCATGTTGTACGGATAAAGCGAATCGTTGTATTGTAACGAGCTGATATACAATCCCTTCTCATCAAGAATATGCACATTCGGATTTTTCAAAGCTGCCTGAGCGTTCGACGGTTCTATAGGCGCCAGATCCGTGGTGCCCGCCACTATTCCGCTTGTGGTAAGAGAAAGGGTTTCAACAAAATTGATGTCGATCTCACTGATCTTGGGCTGCGGCTGGAAGTATGGATTCCTGAGGAGGACCATCTGAGTTTGCCCCGATTGATAATTGCTCGTGTAAAAAGGTCCGACGACCACATTAGTGCCTAAATTACTGCCAGCCGCTCCCTGCTGCTTGATGAACGCAGCTGGATAAACAGGACTATAGAGATCCCAGTTGAACTTGTCTGGCCAGTGCGCGTCTGGCGCGTTAAGTACGTAAACGGCGGCGCTGCTATTTAGGGCGGACTGATTGCGTACTTCGGGACCCATGCTGAGGATATCATAAGTCGAATTAAATCCAAAGTTCGGCCCAAACGTGGCAAGAATGTCTGCAGAGGTGACGCTTGATCCGTCGGACCATTTTAGCCCCGGTTTTACGTTGAAGGTCCAGACTGTGTAATTAGAATTGTGAGATATCCAATCGGTAACTGCGATAGCATTGTCCAAACTTCCGTCTGGGGCAGCGACGGGAGATCCATAATATTCCATTCCAATCAGTATCCCTCCGGATGTGCCTGTCGTGAGCGTGTTCGGGTTAATGCTTGAGGGCGGGACTACCAGTGTCATCCTAAGAACTGTATTCGAACTCGCGGATGACAAATTACGTCCGAAGATCACTATAAACCCGCTGAAAAGTACAAGACAACCGCAAAGAATTGCGAGACCAGTCCTCCGAGTATTTTTCAAAATGAATCCAACAACTACTGATTTGGAAGAAATATAAAAGAAAGACGGTATTGTTACTTAGGGCAATTATCGGCGCAAGTCGAGACGTTCGGTAGAAATTTTTCGGAGGGAATTCAATTGAAAGATCTCTTCGAAGGAGCCTCTTTACTATTCGAAAATTCTATCAGTAAGTTCGAGAGTTTTTGAACTGTAGCCTCCACGATTTCTTCGCCCTTTTTCCTGTCGGCCTTTTCGGGTGACCCAACAGCTCCGCTTTCGCTTAGCTCATTCAGGGTACGGATTGACGCCTGGACTCGTGGCCCGATAGAGAACATGTTGTATTTTACAAACTCTATATCCGAAACGGGTTTTGTCCCTATTGCTCTTTCGAGTTTAGCATCTTGACCTAGCGCCATGGCGACAGAAGTTTCTGCTTATTTAAGGATTGAACGCATATGTGAAAAATAGGACAGTGCGTCTGTTTTTTCATTCTTGCTTCTTGGGGTCGAAGTTCAACGCGTTGTGGCACGCCGCAAGATGTTCCTTGGACTTTTCCAATAACATCGGTTCAATATTCTTGCATTCGGCTGTGGAATAACTGCATCTCGGGAAAAATACGCACCCGTTTCTATCCGAGCTCAATTCCTCAATAATCGTCGTGTAGTCCACAGTTGTTTTTTCTCCCCGCCTTAACCGGGGAGTAGAGTTGAGTATCAGCTCTGTGTAGGGATGATGAGGTCTGGTGAGGATCGCATTGGTGGGGCCGATTTCCACAAGTTTACCTCGATAGAGAACCGCGATTCGATCGCTCATGTACTTAGCGCTTGCAAGATCGTGGGTGATGAGTAATAGAGTAAGGTTCCTCTTGGCTTTCAAATCGAGGAGAAGATTCAGGATGTTCAATCTGTGCGAAGCGTCGAGCATCGTGATGGGTTCGTCGGCGATCAATACTTTCGGGTTCGACGCTAGGGCTTTTGCAATGCATACTCGCTGTCTCTCACCACCGCTGAGCTGATGAGGCAGTTTATGCATTGTTTCTTCAGGATCAAGCCCCACATCTCGCAACAAGTCAGAAATAATGACTTGAATTTCTTCAGAATTCTTTTCTCCCCTCAGCTGTCTGATGGGAACAGAAAGGGCGGAGTATACATCAAATCGGGGATACAACGATTCAAAAGGATCTTGAAAAATTATCTGAACACTCTTCAGGTAGGACATTCGCTTGTCTCGATCCAGCTTTGAAACCTCGGCACCCTGGTACTTGATAGAACCGCCCGTGGGTACAGTCAAGCCCATTAGGCACCTTGCCACCGTAGTTTTTCCCGAGCCGCTCTCTCCCACCAAGGAGAGGATCTCAGAGTCGTATATGTCGAGGGAGAGATTGTCGACTGCCCTAACTATTGATTCACTTCTTCTAAAAAGGCTCAGACGCCTAGTGAAGGTCACCTGAAGATTGGAAATCTGGATGATCGGGGACCTTTGCTGTTGGGGTTCTCCGGAATTGCTTAATTGAATTTGTGACACGCCACCATTCTACCCTTCTCCGTCTCTTTGAGCAGGGGTCTTTCAGATCTGCATCGGTCGAACACGTACTTACAGCGGCTCGCGAATCTGCAACCCACCTGTGGAATGACAAAGGAATCACCGGACCTAATATTCGCCTTCATCGATTTCTTCTCTGAATCGAGAGTCAGAAGTGAGTTAAGGAGCATCTCAGTGTACGGGTGCTCGGGCTCGAAAAGTACCTTGTCCAATGGGCCCAGTTCCACCACTTCCCCAGCATACATTACCGCAACAAAATCTACTAAATCTTCAAGAAGGGTGATTTCATGCGTGATAAAGATCATTGAAAGTTGCTTCTCGAGCACTTCTTTTCTGAGCAAAGCCAAGATTTGTTGCTGAACCACGACGTCCAGCGCAGAAGTGGGCTCGTCCGCGATCAATAATTTTGGAGAAAGAGCAAGAGCCATTGCGATCACAACCCTTTGTCTCATACCTCCTGATAGCTCGTGGCTGTAGGCGCTGGCGCGGTCATGCGGGATCCCGACCTCTGATAAGAGCGCATATGCTTTCTCTCTCGCATCCTGCTTGGATACTCTCCTGTGGTGCTCTCTGAGAACTTCAGTCAGATGATCTAGGGCAGTCTTCACCGGATTTAGAGAGTTCATCGCCGATTGAAACACCATGGAAACTTCCTGCCAGCGATATTTCCTTAGTTCATCCTCGTGCATACTGAGCACGCTTTCGTTTTTGTAAAGGATCTCTCCCTGGACAATTTTGCCGGGGGCTTTCACCAAATTCATAATGCTCAAACCCAGAGTAGTTTTCCCACTTCCCGATTCCCCCACGACCCCTAGCGTATACCTTTGACTGGGAATGTCTAGAGTGAGATTATCCACGGCGTTACGGATCCTTTTCTGAACGACGTACTGGACAGTAAGATTTGAGAGCTGAAGGAGAGAATCGGTCAAATCCTACTCACGCAACCTTGGATTCATGACTTCCTCAATTGAGAAACCCAGAAGAGCAAAGGCCATCGCGGCAAGCGTTATGGCAGCTCCAGGTGCTACAATCCACCACCAATCGCCATTATAGAAAGCAAATTGCTGGCCCCAATAGAGAATGCTACCCCAACTTACTTCATTGGGATTTCCGACACCGAGAAACTGAAGGGCTGTAACCAGTACAATTGCAGCCGCAACCGTGAGTACGAAATAGGCAACAGCTAGCGAAGAAATCTCTGGAATCATGATTTTCGTAATGACCTGAAAATTGGTCATTCCATTAGTTTTCGAAGATTCCACGTAGGGGCGCTCCTTCAACGAGAGGACTTGAGATCGAATCGCCCTAGCGCTGACAGGCCAAAGAACTACGATTAGGATACCCACGATCAGCACAGTGGTCGCAGGATAGAGGGTGCCGAGAAGGATCATTAAAGGAAGGGGTGGGAAAGTTAGCACGACGTCAGCAGATCCAATCAAAAAGGCCTCGGACTTTCTATAATATCCAGCGAGTACTCCCACGATCACTCCTAAAACGATCGCACCCACGGCGACCACCACTCCCACCAGAAGAGACGGATAAGCCCCGTAAATCACTTGAGTCAACACATCATGCCCTAACCAGTCAGTTCCGAAAGGGTGAGCGAAACTGGGTGGGTTATGTTTTAGACTGCTCGTATCGTTCGGGCCGTAGGGAGACAAAAAAGGCCCCAGAACGATCAAAACAATAAAAGCAAAAATTATCGCGGTTCCAACTTTCGACGCCTTGTTTCTAAATAGAAACGAGGACATTGGCTGATAGAACTTCGAAAAGAAGCTTTTTTGTTTCTCCGATGATTTTTCTTTTAGAGGAGTTTGCATTCGTAGCTTATCTCCTTAATCTTGGATCGATTCTGAATAAGATGAGGTCCCCTATCAAGCCTCCAATTATCACAATTACCGTCATGTAAAAGAAACACCCTTCGAGTACAGGATAATCACGATTCAAAATTCCATCTATGATCAGGTCTCCCACTCCATTGTAGCTGAAAACTGCTTCGATAACGGTAACAGCGCTCAGAATGCTAGCGAACGCGTACCCCGTTAGAGAGACGACTGGTAAAAGGGAATTTCTCAAAACGTACCCCACGCTAATTGTTTTCTTCCTCAATCCCCTCGCCTCGGCAGCAAGAACATAATCGCTCCTGAGGGCTTCGAGAGATGCGCCCCTGAGCACGAAATAATTTTGCCCGAAAATAACAGCCGTAAGAGTGATCACAGGCAAGATTGCGTGGGTGATGGCAGAGTACACGAAATTAAGACCCGAACCAGCATCAAACCCCACGCTCCCGGACAGAGGAAACCAATGCAGGTTCACGGAGAAAATCCAGACTAGCACGAGACCAACGAAAAAAGCTGGCGTAGACCAGAAAAGAATGGACACGTAGAGAGATCCAAATTCAAATTTGCCACCTTGCCTTTGCGAACTGATAGTCGCTAACGTGTAGCTTATGTAAAATGAGAGAAAGAAAGCGGAACCGATCAGAAGGATGGTCCAAGGAAGCCGAACTGAAATAAGATAGGAAACTTCATTCGGAAAATATTGGTAAGACACTCCGAAATACGGTGGCAAAGAAAAAATTCCTTTGAGGAAATCAAAGTATTGAACGTATAGCGGTTGATCGAGCCCAAACCTCTGTGACAGAAGTTTGATAGCGCTCTCTGGTAGTCTTGTACCTGACGCAAAAATTTGGGCGGCATTTCCGGGAACAAATCTCGGGAGAAAGAAATCTAGGTTAATGGCTGCAAAAAACACAACTATGGATGATACGATTCTTCGCTTGATAAAATCCAAGCATGCCTCGAGCCTTTAGTTGTACATTTTTCCCCTAATCTTTTTCATTATTTAAGAGATCATAAGTGCGGAGTGCTGATTCATAGGTTAAGGTGCAAATAATTTCTAAATCCCGATATTCATCCTGAACCCTTCTTCTGGGTCAATGCCCGGGATAATAGCATTCCAGTCGCAAAGATTTTCATCGAATTCGCAAAATAAGAAGAATCTCGCAAAGTGGTTATTAGCTACCCTATGGAGAATTTCAATCATAATTGGTATGCGGTAAATGCGGGAGAGAAAGCTTCGTCAAAGAGGCCATTTCTTATTGCGTCGGATGCAAAAAACCCGTAAATTTCTGTACTTGCGAAGAGACTACGTTCTACGTTCCAAAAAAGACTAGTCAGTTTTCGGGTTTAGGTGTGGATCTTTCCTAACACCTCGGTAAGCTCTCGAACTTCAATCTTGTCTAGATCTACCACAGCTTGGATGATTTCTCTTAACAGAATTGGATCTGCCTTAGTCGCTGCTAGTGAGCGAAACTTTTCGCTCGCTGTCTCCCATGACA
>JAPCJV010000076.1 GCA_027886785.1 Nitrososphaerota archaeon
AAGGATCGTTTCATTCTCTCACCGTTTCTGAAGGACACAGAGTGTCGATCCGGAAACCATCTGGATTTACTGCCCTCCAATTGAAAGTGATTGAAGGTGCAGGTGCTCCCAGAGATAGTTACGTCGTCATTGCGCTCGATCGACGAGAAGCCGGTCTGGGGGTGATCAAGGGAACGCACTTGCAGATCCTTCCCACGATTGAATCAGGAATCACGGGGAAAATGTACCAGGACTCCAAGAAAGGCGGATCCAATTATTTTGAAAAGATCGCAGATGCGTTAGCTATCGTCTATCCTCCAAACGCCAAGGTATTCGTTTTGGGCCCTGGAACAACGAAAGACGCTTTCGTAAATTATCTGGTGCGAGAGAGAAAAGAGTTCTCTGAAATAAGGGCGATCGAGGGGTCCGACGTGGCTGGCGAAGACGGTGTGTATGTTGCTCTCCGAAATCCCAACCTTCAGGCGGCGTTGTCAGAGAGCAGGCTTGCAAAAGTCTCCAAGTTAATCCAGGAAGTCATGCGCCGCATCTCGCTGGGAGATTCGCGAGTGGCGATCGCTTTCACTGATAGTATGAAAGCCGCAAAGCAGGGGGCTGTTGACTCCCTCATAATGGCAGACAAGATCTTTTTCCAGAAAGGGATCGATGAGGAAGAGATCGTGGATTTGATGAACACCGCGGAGGAGTTTCGAGGCGAGACTTTCCTCCTCGATTCCACGACGGACCTCGGTGCTCAGGTCAACACTTTAGGAGGAGTGATCGGGGTGCTGCGCTTTGCGATGAAATAGGGTGTTCGCACTTTGTTTTCAACCAAAAACAGCTTGAAACGAGCTGAGCGGTACGGAAAAATGCATCGCCGCGCGATCGCGTGCAAAATGGCTTAATTAAACAATAAGACCTTTTTAGAGCACTAAGAGATCAAGCTCAATTGTGATCTCTTAGCTAGATCGTTAGCAATCCAAGAATTCTCGGGAGAAACAGGAAGCTCAAAATCAGGATCAGCATCGCGATCGAAATGATCGTGGTGAGGGTCTTTGCCCTAAGTTCTACCCCCTTGCGCCCGAAATGGGAGAAGAAATTCAAAAGAGCCTGACCGCCATCCAGCGGATACAGCGGAATCGCGTTGAAGAACGCCAGATTCACGTTGATGAACCAGATCCAGAAGAAGGTGGACGCAAGTGGAAACCACAGAAATCCCAGCGTAGGGGACGTGTACAATCCGGCGAGCTGACTCGAAAACGGAACCACGGAACTTGCCTGCGCGAATACTCCAGGGACGACGAGATAAAGAAGAGGATTCCTGAAGAAGGACGAAGCATAATTGTTCTTGATGTTCGAAAGATCTGAATCGGAGAAAGATTGCTGGATTCCAATGAATCCGATGCTTTTGTTGTTGGGATTTGCGGCTAGAGTTAGGGCGTAGCTCTTCGTCACCCCTACATGTTGCACGTACACGATCAGAGTCTCGTTAGGATGCGTGTGCTTCATGAAGCTGGACAGGTTAGCTACGGAGTGCACCGCAGTATTGTTGACCGCCACGATCACGTCTCCCGATGCTAGAAGGTTTCGCTGGAGTAGCTGGTACGCCGGACTGGGCGAGAGGATCGTCTGCACCTGTACTCCGTCAAACTGCACAGGTACAAGGCCCCCTACAACCAAAAGCAGTAACCCTAGGGCGATAAGTGCCACTATGATGTTGCTGCCGGGTCCACCCGCCATTATTCTCCCGGAATCTCGAAAGCGAGATTTTTGGATCAGTTTTTCATCTATTTCCACAAAGGCTCCAATGGGAACGATGAGGAAGAATAGTACGCCCGTCGATTTCACAGGCAGACCCAGGCGCCTCGCAATTACACCGTGAGTTCCTTCGTGAATTACGACTGCAATGACGATTCCAATGATGCCGTATACAAAGGGGATGAGCGGGTTCAACCCGGGAAGTAAGAGATAGGCTTGCAAAGGTGGGGGCCCTTGGGGAACTATTCCAGCAGAAGTGCATTGGGTCGCCGGCGCCGCGCCTACCGCACACCGTAATGCCAGACTCCCGGTTAGAAGGATGTAATCTTGGTCTAACATTAACCAGATCATGAATGCTGCCGCAACTAGGGTGATTCCGAGAAAAGCCCACCCGATGTCTCCAAAGAATCGGTATTTTGCAAGTCGGTCCAAAAGGTACAAGAGGCGCTTAGTGCGCACCATCACGATGCCCCAGGAGAAGGTGACAGCTTTAGTCTCTTCTTCCTTCTGCGGCTCCTCGGGTCCTCCTGCGGTCTCGATCGATGAAGTATCGGCCGTTTGATCCGGTGTGGGATTCGCATCGGGGCGAAGTCTATCGCGATCGCTCAAAAGAAAGTGCAAAGTCCAATATTCCGGAATAGCGCTATTAAGATATCTAACTAAATTTCCGGACTCTGATGGAATGCTAAATCCGGAGTCTAGAATCGGACTTATTAGCGCAAAAAATCAAAAATCACTTTGAGAATGCAAGTAGCAGTAGCCAAGCCCATGGCACAATGCCGGTGCGGGGGAAAAACGGTTTATTTTCGAGCGTACAACGGCGAGTCTCTTTGCTCCGAGTGTTTCAATAATTCAATCCTTGAGAAAGTCAAGAAAACGATTTCGAAGTACGAGATGCTTCATTATCGGGACAAAGTGGGCGTTGCGATTTCCGGCGGAAAGGATTCCACCTCTTTACTATTCATCTTGAACAAGATCATGAAGGGGCATGGATCGGAACTCGTCGCCTTGACTATTGATGAGGGAATCGAAGGATACCGAGATGAGTCGATCAAGAACGCCGAGAAGATCACTTCCGAATTATCCATCCCTCTGCAAGTAAGCTCCTACGAAGAATTATTCGGAGTCTCTCTCGACGAGGCGATGCACGCAAGAGATGAGCGGCATGTAAAAGCGACCTCTTGTTCGATGTGCGGCCCGCTGCGCAGACGCTCGATTGACAAAGCAGCGGAGGAGCTGGGAGTGAACGTTGTAGCTACTGCACACAATTTAGACGATCTTTTGCAGACGTTCTACATCAACCTCTACTCGGGAGACGTGGAAAGAATCAAGTGGCTCGATCCGCATTTTGCTCCCAAAGACACCGAATTTGAAATTCGGCGGATCAAACCGGCTATGGAGATCTATGAGCAAGAGCTCGCGTTCTTTGCCTTCCTGAACGAGCTCCCCTTTCAATCAGAAGCCTGTCCGTACATGAACGAGGGGATAAGAACAGAAATCAGAACAAATTTGAATGAGCTGGAGAGGAAACACCCTGGCGTAAAATACAGCACTCTCAAGACAGTGCTCGCCATTTCGACAGGACTGTCTCAGGATCTGTCGCACAGCAAAACCGCTGCCCGGTGTGAAAGATGCGGATCCATTTCCACCGGCAAGATTTGTTCTGTGTGCACTACTCTCAGTCTAGTGTCATAGTCTCTGGTCCTGTCTTGGGGTAGGTAATTCTTTCACCGTCGACCGCGGCAAATTTCGTGAGTTCGTGCCGCTTTGAATTCGTCAAATCGATGATGTCGATGACTTCGATTCCTCTAACGAGGAGGGCGTCCCCCACCAAGGATCTATGACACCTCCACGGGACTGCCTCGGCACACATCATCGTCGTGGGCTTTTTCTTTCCCAGTGTGATAAGCTCGTTGAGCCCTGCTTCAAAATCTGGAGTTTGCATATGGTCGGCATATCCTTGAAAAGATTCGTTCCGCCAACCGAGGTTTATGGAGTCCCTCGATGGTTTTCTCAGACCTCCCAAAGTCTTGATTTTCTCATACGTTATGTTATTTTCATTTAGGGCAGCGGAAAGAGTGTCGTCAGAAAACTGCGGGTTCCTTCTCGACTTCGGGATGGTACGGATGTCGGCCAGAGATTGAATTTCGAACTTCTTGAGTATCCGGAGAAAATCCTCAATCTTTCGAGTCGAGTGACCGATCGAGAAAATCGTTAGAGTCATTCCGCTCGAAGTGATCCCAATTCCGCTCTATTCGTACCAGATCTTTCGGGAATCGAGTACAGCGAGAGCTTTCCCTCCACTTCCTCGGGAGTCCAGTTCTTGAACCGGTGTATGTACGAGACGACCCTGGCACCCGGTCTCATCTCTTGGAACAATTTTTCCTGAAGTTTTCGCATGATTTTGGTTTCGCTGGACAGAAATACGAATACTCCGTCTGCGTCTTTCAAATCCACGTTTAGGAAGTTGGAATGGATCACACTCACCGTTGTGCCTAATTTTTTCCTCGAAATCACCTGTCTAGTCCACCAGTACTTTAGAGGATCTGCCTCCACTCCTATTGACTTGATGCCGAATTTTTGCCCCACTCCCACAATCATTCTGCCGTAGCCGCTGCCCAAGTCGTAAAACCGGGAATCTTTACTTAGATGGAGCAGTTTGACCACAGCGTCAATTTCCTTCCTGGAGGTGGGATAGTACCCGGCGCCCCAAATGAAGCCGCTCAGAAAGAAGTATCCGATGAACCCCGCCAAGGAAAAAAGAAGGATACTCTGGATCGGGAGCACTGCTTCTCGCCTAGGTCTGAGAAAAAATTCTCATGGGGATATGAGAGTGTTTCTCGAGATAACGATAGTCTAATATTTCGATTCCGACCATTGGCACGAATTGCGATAGGTAGGATCGGGAGGATAGTCGTCTCCCTTTGTCCTGAAACCGACTATACGCAGGGGTCAGTAACCGTCGGGTAAAGCGCGGACTGGAATGTACTTGCCCAGCCTATTGGGAAGAACCCACGCCACGGCGGGCTGTCAGAGAAGCGTGCTCTTCGAAGGGAGGGTTGCGACTTCGCACCATCGAATCGGGCGAGATCCGGGAGGGGGCAACCCTAAGATGGAATGGTTGCGCTGCCGTGTCTACGCGGAGGACCGATAAAGCTGGGAGGGAGGCACTCCGCTCGCGCGAACGCTGACGGAGCTATCGCACTTTCTTATTCCGGCGGGATCTCCGCGAAGATCATGGAGAATTGCACTCCCTTGCGCGCGTTGATTGTCTTGGAGACGTAATAGATCAAGAAGAGAATGATGATCGGGATGAAGATGTATTCGTACCCCAAGAGGGATCCAGCCGAGGCAAAGACTAGAGGATTTGTCAAGTACTGATAGAAAGTGAACAGTCCGTAAACTACGGTGAAGATCGCGGCAAACCAGTACACTCCTCCACCGAGGTTTGATTTGGCGATCGCCGAAGCCTGGTATTCTTTTTTGTGCCTAATCCTGTAGGTTATCATCGCGATTCCAACGACCGTTATCGGGAAAATTACGATGATCGCAACAGCTGCAGTCGACAGTGCGAAGGCCGCACTGGATGCAAAGGGTAGGACAAAAAAGAGGCCCGCGACCAAACCTATTATCAAAGAAACAATCATTCCTTTTGCAGGGACGTTCCATCGCCCGCTGACATCTCCCATGAACGAAGGCATGATCCTGTCAAAAGAATAGGACAATAGCAACCTAGATCCAATGAAGACTGCGTTGGTTTGATACCAAAGTAGCTGAAGGATGGAAACGACGATGATGAAGGTACCCAGGTACACATTTCCGGAGATTGCTGCCGCCAAGAAATTAATGTACGGCACGAAGGCTGCCGGGAGAGGAGAGACAGTCCCCAGATTGATTACTGTTTTAGTGTAAATATTTGTCAAAAATCCATAGCCAAAGGCGTGATAAAGAAGTAGCGTCCCACCGGCAAACATAACCAAGGTAATCAGAAGGGTACCAAGAATCGCCAGAGGCATATTTCTCTGAACCTGTTTCACCTCTCCCGCGACGTAGATCGCGGAAATGATGTACGAAAAGCCTACGACGTATATTCCATTTAGGGCAAGAGTGCCGGAAAAACTTGCGGGGGCGGCCGGTGCCGTCGCATTTACCGCTTCAGCAAACGTGGAGTTACCAAAAGATGATGTGAGAGAATCCAAATGCGCCCATGCACTCGTCTGCGACGTAAATGCAAGGATTCCAAACATAACAATCACACCCAACAGGATCAGGGGCAGTACAATTTTGTTCATTGCCTTGTACAGCCTATAACCGAAGAAAGGCAGCAGTGCGAAAACGATGGTCGTACCCGCACCAAGCAGATACTCGTCGGTCGGAGAAAGGTAGAGGGTGGAGGCGAGGTTGAGAAAGGAACTGTTGTTGTAAACGAGACCCCAGTAAGCGAATAGAGAGCTGAACCCAAAGGATTCAATCGTGGTAATCGTGATTCCAATAAAGAAGGGCACTGTGGCGACGAAATAACCGGCGTTTCCCACGAAACCGAGGGCCGGGTGTAAATAGCGGCTTGTGAAAACATAATCTCCTGCAGTCCTCGGTACGATGATAGATACAATCGAAAAAGCCAACCCAACAATGAACATCCCCACGAATGCGATCAATCCACCCTGCAGCGGATCGCCTGCGACTAGTGGAGCTGAATAGGCTACGAAGGTGATGGAAAAAATAATTCCAACTAAGGAGAGGTTAATCCAAATGGTATCGATGACTCCAAATTCGCGTCTTAATCCGGTGGCATTTCTCAGAAATACGTCTCGAGCGCCCAATTCGATTTTTCGGAATTTGAGACCTAGATTTAAGCATTCAATTTAGGCCAATTTTGGATATTGAAAGGAATTCGCCCTAACTTGCCTGATTACAACGTACCCGCGACGTTTGTTAGGATCTTTATGTCATTTCAGGTCAAGTGCGATGCTATCTACCTAAAAACAAAAAAGTGCTCCAAACTCTAATTCTTTCAGATTCAAAGATGTCAAATGTGGAGTACGACGTCATAGTAGTCGGCGCGGGACACAACGGTCTAGTGACTGCCGGGTACCTGGCGAGGGAAGGATTCAAGGTTGGAGTCTTTGAAAAAAGAGGAATCGTTGGGGGCGCGGCGATAACTGAAGAAGTCTGGAAAGGCTTCAAGGTCAGCAGACTGTCCTACGCCTACAGTCTCTTTGATCCGCAAATCGTGAAGGATCTTAAACTGGAACAGCATGGACTCAAAGTCGTCTCCACTGATCCGGACCTGTTTGTTCCCTTTCCCGATGGCAAGCATATCTTCATCTGGGAAGACGCAAAGAAAACAGCCGATGGGTTTGCGAAATTCTCTCAGAAAGATGCCACTGCTTATCCCAAGTACCTGGAATTCTGGAAGGGGGTCAGCGAACTCCTCGGACCGCTGATGCTATCGCCTCCTCCGCCCATCCAGGATTTCGTTTCGGTGTTTGAAAGTCCAGAGTCCCTAAGTGGGCTGAAGGTGTTGATGTTTGGAAGTGTATCAGAACTGCTCGACGAGTACTTCGAATCGGAGTACGTGAAAGCCGCGATCTGTCCCAGAGGATTGATAGGCACCGTGGTCGGCCCAAAGTCTCCCGGGAGCGCATACGTTTTAGGGCACCATGTCATCGGCGGGTCCACCGGTGAAACGGGAGTCTGGGGTTATCTAAAGGGAGGGATGGGAGCTTTGAGCGACGCGATCGCTCGCAGTGCGACGGAATTTGGCGCGGAGATCGTCACGAAAGCTGGCGTGAAGCAGATCCTCGTTAAGGATTCTCAAGTTAATGGCATTTTGCTGAGTAACGGTACCAAAATTAACGCAAAGTACGTTATTTCCAACGCAGATCCGAAGCAAACAT
>JAPCJV010000077.1 GCA_027886785.1 Nitrososphaerota archaeon
GGAAATAAGTACGCAAAAGCGGCAGCCGGGCTAACTGCGGGCGGATTTGGTGTCGGAATCCTCCTTCTCATTTTGGACGGATTGGGGTACTTTGGTGGAGTTGCAAATCCCGGAAAGGGAACCATTCTAGCGACAGATTGGGTTTCGCTTTTGTTCGGAGTCGCTGTTCTTTCAACGTCGTTTTTGGTGGGAATAACCGCGCTGGATTACATGGAAGGTACGCCCAACCTGGCGTCGTTTTATGGCCTCTTGGTTTTCACCACTATCGGAGCTCTGCTGCTCACATTTGCAACCGATCTGATCATGATCTTCATCGCATGGGAATTGATGAGCATTCCCAGTTACGTTCTGACTGGATTCAGGAAGAACGATTCGAATTCTAACGAAGCCTCGGTGAAATATTTTATCATCAGCGCTTTTTCCTCCGCGGTGCTGCTCTATGGAATCTCCCTTGTGTATCTCATAACCGGGACCACCAACATCTACCAAATTGTCAGCCAAGTCTCCGCAGTAGAACCCATTGCGATCCTCGCCCTTACCTTCGTGTTGGCAGGCTTCGGCATCAAACTCGCGGCAGTGCCTTTCCACATGTGGATCCCGGACGCCTATCAGGGTGCCCCCACGATCGTGAGTACCCTTTTGTCGGCGGGAACCAAGGGAGCCACCTTTGCGCCCGCTGCGAGAATCTTCTTCATCATCTTCGCGGCACACGCGTTCCAGGTAGATTGGAGCATCACTTTTGCCGTTCTCGCCGTGTTATCCATGACACTGGGAAATTTCGCGGCGTTAACGTCTAAGAGTGTTACCCGGATCTTGGCGTACTCTAGTATTGGACAGGCCGGGTACATCCTGATCGGATTCGCAGCAGGGGGGACTGCTGGTTTGACAGGATCCTTTTTCCACATTCTGAATTATGCGATAATGCAATCAGGTGCTTTCCTCGCCGTCGCCCTAATCAGCAAGAAACTGGGGACGGACAATCTTTCGGCCTACGACGGTCTGGGCAAGAGAATGAGGATCGCCCCGCTGGCCCTTACATTGTCGCTGCTAGCACTCGGCGGCTTTCCGCCCCTGAATGGTTTCTGGAGTAAAATCGTGATCTTCTATTCCGCGATAAACACGCCCAACCTTGCCTGGCTGGCGGTGATCGCGATCATCAACAGCTTTGTTTCCATCGGGTTTTACGTCAGGATCGTGAAGCACATGTACGTGGATGAACCAGTAACGGCAGATAAAATCTCCGAACCGAGCGGGTTTTCTCTCGCGCTGATTATTTCGTCAATCATCATAGTATTCATCGGGATCTATCCGTATCCCTTTTTGCAATTCGCAAGTACGACTGCGAGCTCGTTCCTCAAAGAACTGCAGGCGTTGATCTAGAACCTGCGTCTTACTGCAAACTCGGCCAGCTCTTCCAATCGCTGGTGCGCATCCGATTTTTGCAGGTTTGCCAGAGAGTTTCTAGCCTTTAGGGCAAATTCGTAAGACAATTTCTGAAGGACCGGCTGTTCCCTTCCGAGGGCTCGTTCCAGACTCGCTTTTTGGCTCCAATCAATGATATCATCCTGTATCTGGTACGCAATGCCCAGGTTCAGACCAAAATCAGACATGGATTCTATGGTTTGCTGCTTCGCACCCGCAATCATGGCTCCAATCTTTGCCGAGGTTTGAAACAGGGCGGCGGTTTTGTTGGATATGATCTCGACGTACTCCTTTGTCTCGATCTTCAAGCCCTCAGTTTGGATCTTTAGTTCCGAGAATTCCCCCTCACTCATCCTGAGTACGGCGCGGGAAAGTTCACGTCCGACTCGGAGATCCGCGTACTGCGAGGCGATGTCCAGAACTATCCCCAAAACATAATCTGCCGACAAAATGGACGGGTTGATTCCGTACCGAGCATGAAAGGTCTCGCGATCGCGTCTAACAAGATCTTCATCGATTATGTCATCATGGATGATCGATTCCGTGTGTAAAAGTTCCACCCCAATCGCGGCTGGCATTGGATTATCGGTAAGAGGATTGCCGGTTCCCGTGGCGTCGTAGCACAGCAAGACGATCAGAGGGCGGATTCTTTTTCCCCCCTGAATGGCGTAATTGAGAGGCCCGTAGAACTTTGAATTGGAAAATCTGCCTAACACATCAGAGATGGAGTGTTCGATGCGCGTGTAATAATGGAGAGTCTTCGATCTAAAGTACGTCGCAAACTCTGCATCGGAAAGCTCCAATATTTGGCATTCTCCGAAAAGTTACAAAAAAGATCTCACCAATTCGCTATATATCCATTTTCGGTAGTCTCGTGAAAGTGATTGACTCCACTCACCGGAAGAAAATTTTGAAATGATTGATTCATGTTATCTAAGAAAAAAGTGCTCCGGGCGGGAATCTCATTTCTTCAAGTAGCTTCTTTTTCGGTTACGAAAAATATTTTCCTTGAGAAAATTTGAACCCGCGATCACTGCCTCGAAAGGGCAGTATGCTTGACCGGACTACACCACCGGAGCTTGAGTTCCTTTTTTTCAAGCGTGATTTAAGTGCTTTCTCTTTAGCGTTAGTCTACCTGGGATAATCCGGAGAAATATTGGAAAAATCAAAACTCCGTTAAGACGGGTTCGTAACTATTTGTTCTTAGGCGAATCTCAGTGTGACCGGGCAAAAGTCCCCTGTTGCAAAAAAATTCATCTTACAAAGCAAAAAGCAGATAACGTTAGCAACTGAACCAGTTTCTTCAAATCGTCGGGCCCGTAGCTCAGCTTGGTAGAACTTTTCAAAGCAGGGGATTTCGCTTTGCCAAAAGCGACCGGCTCATACGCCTTTGATGTAAAGAGGACTGAGAAACCGGTCGGTCGAGGGTTCAAATCCCTCCGGGCCCACATTTTGGTTTTAGGTCGCCCAATTCTTTTCTGATGATTATGCTTCCGCCTTGCTATCGATTATCCCGCGCGATTTGGCGTACCTTTCGCACCACGAAAAAACTCCAAAGGCAAAGACGATTGAAGCGAAAGAAGAGATTCCCAAGTACAATAGCGAGTACCCCAGATTAATCCCGCCGCTCGGAAGCATGGACTGCCTAACTGAAGTTAAGAACCAAGTCACCGGAAGTACGTTGGAAATCATGTTTAGCACCGGAGGGAGTACCGTGGGCGGAAACCACACACCGCAGAGCAAAAGAAAAACTCCTATCACGTACTCGCTCAAACTCCACTGCAGCCTGTTGGATACCAGACTGATGGCCGAAAGAATGTAACCGATCGCAGCAAATCCGACGATTCCGAAAACAAGGCTGAGAAAAAGCGCCGGATAATTTACTCGGGCAAAATCGATCGCAAGCGGCTGCTTGAACAGGTAAGTGAAAATAAGATCTCCGAGAGCAAACGTGAGTACTACAGAAATCATAGCGTTCATGGTTGAGGAAAGCGCTCTGCCAATAATGTAGGGCTTTATCGACCCGGGAGAAATGTAGACCTGCTTCATCGATTCGTACCGCGCTTTTTCCTCCGGAATCAGAATTGCCATGGATTGACACAATTGGATCATGAAGACGAAAAAGGTCGAGCCTATGAACAGGTAAGCAAAATACCCTGGATTGACAGAGCCCGCGCTTACAATTACATACATGAATCCGACGATCAAGAGGCCAGAGATAGGGCGGATGATGTTGTAGATCGCAAAGAGGGTCGGGTCTGCCCAGTTGCTGTCGAGTTTCCAGCCCAGCCAGGCCGCCTGCTTTACGTACTTGTAATACTCCGCTACTGCCATCTAAGTGTTAGCCTCCCTTCTTTTCGGCCGAGATTTTCCATATAGTCCAGAGTCAGCTTGGATAGAGGAATAATGATGAGGATGAATGCAATTAGGGCAAATGCATCCAGCTGGATGGATTGAATTCCCTGCCCCAGGACTACCAATTTTCTTAAGGCATCGATCGCAAAACTGACCGGGACAACAGAAGCGGCAGCCTGCAGCCAAAGGGGCGCGAACGAAGATCCGATGATAGGAAAGTAGAATCCTCCAATGAAGTAGACCGGTTCCTGCAGCAGGTTTGCTGTGTGCCATGCCTCGCGGCCATACAACATGAACAGAGACGCGAAGAGCATTCCTAGTGCATAGAACGCGATGAGAGTTAGAATGAAGATCAAAAGGGTAGGGAGAGGATTCCCGAAAGTAAGAGGGACCGAATAAATCGCAGATCCCAGCAGTAGGATGGCGGTTGCGCGCAGAGTCGTGCTGATGATGCTGCCCAACGACATTCCCAGAAGGACCGCCATCGTTGGAGCAGGCGAAACAAAATACATCTCCAGATTCCCGGTTTCCTTTTCCCAATAAAATTGGGCAGCCATGCTCCAAAGAATGTTTGCCCAAAAAGCAGCCATGATTCCCCCGATTAGTACAAACCCCGAAAATGCCGGAGGCGCCTTCAATGCCTTGTACAGGAAAATGTATCCCGAGATGGTGATCAAGGGGATCACTACATCGGCAAACAACCACAGAGGTTGCTGGGAAGTAGCGAGGATACGCACCCTCATACGAGCTAACACGGTTCTAGCGAAAATCACCATCGTTGAACTGCTCGTACCTAGGGTCAAAGAAACAATGCCTCAAATATTTAGAGCAGTCTAACTTGATTCTTTCTCAGAATCCTCGAAGCTCTTGCCTACGATTCTTATGTACACGTCTTCGAGGGTGGGCTCCCGAGATCCAAATGACTGTTCTGCGTTGGATGAGTCCCTGGCAACCATGCCGCGCAGCGCCCTCGGGGTATCCATGGCCAATATCTTTCCATGATTGATCATCGCGATACGGTCGCAAAGGACATCTGCTTCGGCCATGTAGTGAGTGGTTAGTAGGATCGTCTTCGCCGGATGGTCCTCGATCCATGATTTGATCACCCTTCTCAGATTTAGAGCGGAAAGTACGTCCAGGCCGAGAGTGGGCTCATCCAAAAAAAGTACGTCCGGGCTGTTTATGAAACCCCGTACTAAGTTCATTCTTTGCTTGAATCCCGTTGAAAGCTTGTGCATCCGAGTCGAAAGGTACTCGGTCAATTCCAGATCGTGCGCCAATTTCTCGATCCTTTGGTTAGCAACTTCTGAAGCGAGTCCGTAAAGCTGCGAAAAAAACCAGAGGTTCTCCCTCACACTGATAGCACCATATCCGGGCGTTTCGCCTCCGGAAACCAGGTTGATTCTTTTCCTAATCTCATGAGTACTTTTCGCAACATCCATTCCCAGTACCGTAGCTTGTCCGCTGGAAGGCAGAAGGATCGTTGCGAGTATTTTGACGAGGGTTGTCTTACCTGCGCCATTGGGGCCCAGTAGTCCGAATATCTCCCCTTTGTTCACTTCCAGGTCTACAGTATCGAGAGCAACGATTTCAGAAGAGCTGCCGCGACTTTTGAATACCCTTCGCAGTTTTTTCGCTCTTACTGCAAATTCGTCCTCAACGAGTTTCATCGCATTAACTTAGTCCACAAGTTCCGAACCTAAAAAGATGATTGAGAAAAAGGATCTTGGATATCCTAATTCTTGCTAAGGGGATTAATCTACGGGCTTTGGGGCTGCGGAGTAGCGGGTGCGGCGACGGTCTTTTGCGGCTGTTGGGACTTTTTCCCAAAGAGAGTCGAGCCTGAAACCAGTAGAATAAAGCCTATGATCCCCACGATTAGTCCACCGATCGCGCTCAGCGCGAATAAAAGATGAATCTTCAATCCTCCGTAGAATACGATCGGAGCTAGTACTAAAAGCACCAACCCCAGAATTTCTGGAACGGAAGCTAGCTTCGCATTTCCCAAGATCTGTTTAGGGGAGAGAAGCAACGAAATACCGATCAGAAAAAATGCATAGATTAGGGCATAGCGTCCATTTACAAAAAAAGAAAAACCGTTTCCAACGTCGTAACTCGAGGCACTCAGCGCAGCAAAATAGGAAATAATCAACACAACAACAGCAAGGATTTGCAGACGGCGAGTATTATCCTGAATAATTTTGTTTCGTTCATCCTTGTTTGAATACCGAACTTCCACCGCAATGGCAGCACAAATCGAGACCAGCGCGACAAGGAAAAGGTACGGACTTTTCGATACAACCAAATAAGCACTAGGGGGCATAGTCGAAGTAGACGCAGTAGCCGCCCACTCGTAAATTCCATACACGATGCTTGCAACGACTGGGACAAGATAGAGAAGAAAAGCGACATCTTCTCCAAAGTCTTTGGAGGGCATGGGTTACAAATTAACTCCCGGATTCTCTTGCTGATATAACATTTTCAACGGAGGGATTCACTTTTCGCCCGGAAGCGAGATAGCAAGTGTGGCCGATCATTCGAGTAGAGGGCCTCGTTTTTCCAGCTCTTGCCTCCATTCTCCGAAAAAGAATCTCAACGCTCTCTACATCCACGAATTTCCCCTCCATCGTGGAAGCCACATTCTCAAGCTGATTAGTCGTCGGACAAATGCAAAAAACGAATCCTGATCCTTTGAGGGAACGATGTGCGGTTTCAAGCAGCGTCCAAGGATCTCCCGTGTCGAGCATTACGAGGTCGTACGATCCTTCCTCTAGGGCAGCTTCGCGCAGGTTTGCATTCTCCCTTTTTACAAAGGAGGACATTCTCGCTTTTTCTATGTTTTTTCCCGAGATGGTGTAGAAATCCTCTCTCTCCTCAAAAGTGTGAACCAGACCGCCAGGTGCAACGATGCTAGCAAAGAACGTGGTAAGCGCACCCGAGCCCGTACCGCATTCCAGAACCCTGGAGCCGGAACGCAATCCGGAACGGGTAGCAATGTACGCAAAATCCTTGGGATAAACGATCTGAGTCCTGCGTTCGGACTTCATGATAAAGTCCAGGATCGTCGGCTTCAGGATCCGGATGGTATCATTGAGGGTTGTGGAAATGCTGTCTCCGAACTTCAGACCGGGAATCTTTTTCAAATCCACGATCCCTGCGTGGGTATGGAAGCTGTCCATACCCTCTCGCAGTTCCACAAGCCAGGTTCTGCGAGAATCTAGATAGAGTAGAACTCGGTCTCCAATGGAGATGATGTCCCGATCGTTGTTACTCATGGATTCCACAAACCGAACGCGAACCAACGAGGGAATAAGATGGCAAAATCTCTACTCTCCCTCTCAGCAAAACAGATGGGACAAGTAGGTAAGAGAGATTATCTTCTAAAAAGAGTGAGAGAGGAAATCCTCAGGGCTTTTTCTTGGCAATCACGATTTCGATCGTCGAAACATTCCGGATATCCTCACCCTCGCCCAGCCTTTCAGTGTCAATCTTGATATTTCGGATTTCAAAGGTATTGTTTCCCAGTCTTTTGGTTACGATTTCTGCAACATCTACCGCTCTTGAAATCACCATTCCTCTTGCTTTCAACACAATGTCTTCGCTCTGGGCGAGCTGAACCATTGCGGACATAGCATAACTCATGACCGGTTTCTTGCCCACGAAGATGTGGTTAGGCGGTGAGGTTCTTGGCGGCCGCTCTGTACGCGGAGGGCCTCTTTGCATCGAATCTGATTCTTCTGCCGCCGATTTGTTTGTGGGGTTGGGACTTCTGATGGCCAATTGCGAACGCAAAAATCGACGTAGTGGAGATCATATTTAAGCCTACC
>JAPCJV010000078.1 GCA_027886785.1 Nitrososphaerota archaeon
CTTCGTAACATCATCGCCTCGATTCAAAGCCTCTGCCCTACTAGTTAGAGCAGTCAGGCCCACAATGGGAATAAAGGAAATGTCGGAGAACAGAGGTACTTCCATCCTAACTCAGCTGGCGAGTGGACCGGGGAAACTGTGCCAAGCTCTCAGCATTAATTCAAAATCCAATGGAATTGATTTGACAGCAACGCGATCCAAGATTAGGGTTTTGGATAATCGTGAATCGCCTAAAGTAAAAACGTCCGCGAGAATAGGAATAACGAGAGCGACAGAAAAAATGTGGCGCTTTTACAACGAGACTAGTCCCTTTGTTTCAAGAAGCAATTTCAAAGGGGAAACTTAATCTACTATGGGTAGCTAGGTTATGTCTAGCCGGCCATAGCATGCGGGATCGACCTGGACTCATTCCGAACCCAGAAGTCAAACCGCATGTCGCCGTCATATTAGTGAGGTGCGTGAGCCCTCGTGAGGTGGCGGTGCTGGCACCTTCTGTTTCCTAGTGCACAAAACCTATATGCAAAAATCGGCTAATCTGTCTATTCGGAAGTTTTGCGCTTAGATGTCTAGTCTCCTTGGCGGCGGTAATAGCCTCCTTTCTACTCTGGTTTACGTGATTCTTTTTGTCGGTTCAACTTTTCTCTTTTTGTTCTGGGGCCCTCGAATGCAGGTCTTCACTGTACTTCGGGAAGTCAAAGCTAATGTCGAAAAGCTCAGCGTCTTGAAAGATAAGAGCAAGAAAGAAGCTCTTGATTACCTTGTAGTTACTGCGAAAGCTCCTAAGGAAATTGCCCAACGCCTCGAACAGACTTTGGAGTACTTTACCATAATGCCAGTGGATATGGATCCTAGTGGCATTGTAGGAAAGGTAGAACACGTTATCCGGTTACAGGACGATCGGATCAGAGACGAAATCAAACGCATGGCCCCTGAGGCGGATCCGGTGCAGGTGAGCGTAGCTCAGAATATCATTGAAGTCGCGACGAGTTTAAACCAAATTTTCAAGATCGTGAGGCATTTCTACATCCAAGGACAAAAAACGAAGAGCTACTTCATCCTTGTCCAGCTTCAGATGATCATGCCCATGATCATTCAGGAAGCAGATGCGCTGGTTAGTGCCATTGACGCTTTCAAGAGTGCTGAGCCAATCGGGGATGGTCTGGGGCCGATGGTAGCAGGCAAATTCATGTTCGGCAAAGAGAAAGTGACGATTGAACGGGAGACGCTGTATGCGAAGACGGAGTACAAGGGCAGGAACCTGATAGTAATGAAGGCAGAAGGGCCGATGGGTACTGTGGGGCGACCTCATGTTGGGGTAGAAAAAATCCTAACTGATCCCAGCCAGAAGGTGGATTGCTTGATCATGGTGGATGCTGCTCTAAAACTCGAAGGGGAACCAACCGGGGAGATTGCAGAGGGTATTGGCGCTGCCATCGGTGGAATCGGCGTTGAGAAATTCAGGATCGAAAAAGCTGCTGTTGACAAAGATATTCCGATGTATGCGGTAGTGGTGAAGCAGTCGCTCATAGATGCGATCTCCGTTATGAAGAAAGAGATCGCTGAAGCCTCCGACAAAACTGTCGCTGTCGTTCAAAGAATCATTGAAGAAAGGACCAAAGAAGGAGATACCATTCTAATTATTGGAGTGGGAAACACTTTGGGCGTTGCCCAATAAGAGGGAGACTAAATGGCGCAGATGTTTCCTTCGATTGGCGAAAAACGGCCAAAGATGCCAGTGTTCACAATCGAGGATTGTCCCAATTGCGGCACGAAGACGAAGAGAGCGTTTAAGCTTGGAGACTACGTCTACAAAGAAGGTGCAGAGTGTCCGAAGTGCCACTCAAAGACAGTAATCTCTATGATCTACGCTGAGCTTATTCAAGTCAAGTAATCACAGAAAAGCCACTCGCGTTTACTGCGATTGTGTGCTCAGCCTGAGCGACGGGCTGGGATTTCGCTTCGACTAATTCCGCGTACCCATGAACTAATTTCATTTTTACGAGTCTCCTAGTATTTTCAGTGACTTTGCTCTTGCCAAATTCGTTCACATACCAACGAGTGGCGAAGGGGAGAGTCTTTCGGCTATTCCAGATCGCATCTAGAAACTTATTCAACTCCGGATCCTTTGTCTTTTTTCTCGCGACTATTCCAAAGATATTCTCAGCCGCGCCTTCAACGACGATCCCGCTTCCCCGTGAAAGCGTGAAGAAGGGCTCGACCGCGTAGACATGATCGGGCTTAAAGCTCGAAGGAGAAGGAGACCACACGTTTGGGACGGAAGTTCCCGCGTGAATGACATATTGTTGGAGTGAATGACCCGACAGATTTGCAATGGGGCGATAGCCCCGGCGCGCAGCATACGATTCGATGATTTTTCCCACTTCTCCAGTCCTAACCCCAGGACGAATTATTTTGAGGCCCTCGGCAAGCCCGGATTTCGTGGCTTCCACCATATCGAGAAGGTCATCATTGTAGCAGAGGGTGATCGCTGTATCAGCGATGTACCCATTGATGTGAACGCCTAGATCTACTTTTACAATCGAATTTTGCGGAATAACTTTTTGGTCATCAATTTCAGCAGTGTAGTGAGCGGCTGATTCATTCACACATACGTTGCAGGGAAAGGCCGGGCTTCCCCCGAGTTTTTCTATGCTGGATTCTACGAAAGAGCAGAGCTCCAGATATGTTCTTCCTTCCCAATTGATCGATTGAATCTCCTTTTTTACCTCTTGGGAGATTTTACCCGCTGTGAAATACGCTTGATTTATGCTCATTAGAAAAAAGCGGACCGAGAACCGACTGATGTCTCAAGTCTCTTCTTGCTATCATCGCTTTTAACCACTTTTGTTCCCTTAGGAAGACTTTCTTTCAATTTGCTTTTATCTGAACATAGCCTAGGGTTCTAAAATCGTGTCGAGTCCTTTCAAGTACAAATTCATAGCACTGGGAGGAACATTCGATCAGATTCACAAGGGACACAAGCAATTATTGGAACGCGCCTTTGAAACCGGAGAATCCGTCTTTATCGGCTTGACTAGCGACAAATTCGCGGCAAGTTCAGGGAAAAAGATTCAGCACAATTTTGATCAGAGAGAAAAGCAGCTTCGAGAATTCTTGGATAGAATGCACCCGGGCAGAAATTTCGTGATCTCGAAATTAGAAGATCGGTTTGGTCCGGGAATATTTACGAAAAATATCGATGCAATCGCGGTAAGCACGGAGACCCTTGGTCGAGTGGAAGAGGCAAATTCAAAAAGACGATCAATGGGGCTGCCAGACCTTAAAGTGGAAATCGTGCAAATTGTCATAGCTGACGATAACAATCGCATTTCCAGCACGAGAATCAGAGCAGGCGAAATCGACGCCGAAGGTCGCGTACTGAGAAAACTCCCTGGAGAATAGTCAGGTGGGGTCGGTGGGATTCTCAGGGTTTCTCTTTTGGAAAATCTTTGGAAGATTCCAAGACAGAGCGTCTCTTGAACCCACGATCTACGGGTATCTTCACCCTAGTACTCCAATGCAACATCATCCTGTTACAGTCAGCTTACCCATAGGTATTATTTGGAACACTGGAGCCCGTCGCCTTACCTCTCCAGGTCGAAACGCGACTAGCTGGGCTACGACCCCACCCTAATTTTTTAACGAATCTTTTTTGCGTAAAAAAGCTTTCATTTTTTTGAGAGCGCTAAATCAGCGATAAAAATTCATAAGTCTAGTTGCAAAAAAGCTGGGTACGGCGCGCAAATTCTTCAACAATCTTTTGAGAAATTAGATCATATGGAGCAACTGGAATTTTTTGAGTGAGGAGATCTCAGAAGCCTGCGGAATTTTCGGAGCGATCTCGTCCGAACCAACCGTGGACGTATTCCCCTATCTGTACTGGGGACTCTTGTCCCTCAATCATCGCGGTCAACAGTCGTACGGTTTCACAACTTTGCGGGACGGTAAATTTGTAAAAAGAGAAGATTTGGACTTAATCCCGACTGATCCCCGCATTGTTGATCGCCTTACTCGTTCTTTGAAGGGCAGTGTGGGAATCTCTAATGCAAGGTACGCCACGTCGGGAAAATCCGGCATAAAACACCTTCAAGGTGGAAAACAGCCTCTTGTGGTATCGACCCGAGGAAAATCTGTCGCGATTAGTTATAATGGAAACATTGTGAACTCGGGAAAACTCCGAAAGAAACTGCGGGATGCTTTCGGTCGGTTCAAAACGGATGCCGATACGGAAGTTCTTGCCAAACATCTGTTGTTATCTCTGGAGCAATATTCTGGAGATTACAAGAAAGCAATCGGGGAAGTTCTGGACGAAGTAGAAGGAGCGTACTCAGTGATGGCGTTGAACGACGAAGGTGAAATCTATGCCTTCAGGGATGTTCATGGGATTCGACCGTTTTGTTTTGCGAAAAAAGATGGCATAGTCGCCTTTGCTTCGGAAACTCCTGCGCTCGATATCAACGGATTCGAAGATCATGATTTCGTGCAGCCTGGTGAACTCATTAGCGCATTACCGGACGGAACGTTTGCCAGAGACCAGCTTAGAGATCCGAAGCCCTCTCTTTGCTCCTTCGAGTTCGCATATTTTTCGAGACCTGATGCAATTTTGAACGGGACAGATCGGCCTGTATACAAGATCAGGGAAGCTTTCGCTAGAAGTATAGCCAAGGCGCACAAAGAGAAGCTTGAAACCGAAGATGTGATCCTGTCAATGCCGGAAACCGCTGACGATGCCGCCTATGGATTGCACGAAGCGACAGGAATCCCCTGGGACAGGGCCGTTAGGAAAAACAGGTACGTAACAAGGAGAGCGTTCATCTCGGGATTGGGTAACAGAGAGAACGTGATCGACAAAAAGATGAACATTGTCGGAAGCTTGGTAAGGGGCAAGAATTTGGCCGTAGTTGAAGACAGTATTGTCCGAGGGGATACCACCCGGATTAATATCGAAAAATTGCGAAAAGCAGGTGCCAAGCGTATTGACGTGTTCGTTACTTTTCCGAAGATCGGAAACCCTTGCTTGTACGGTGTGGATATGTCCACTTATGGCGAGTTGATCGGGGCGAAGATGACTCCCGAGCAGATCTCCGAATGGATGAAAGCTGATAGTGTGAACTACCAAACGATTGAAGGATTAGTCGAAGCAATAGGATTGCCAAGAGAATCTGTGTGCACTGCCTGCGTAACTGGCAAGTACCCCACTCCCGAAGCTCAAACGTTAGCGGATGAAATCAGGGAAGAGTACATGCATGGAAAATCGGAACTCGGTGTTCGAGTGTACGAGAGACGGAAACGCACTAAATAACCAACGTGCAGGCAGGCTTTGTCTCTCCTTTCCCATGAAGACAGGAAAGATATTCTTGTCATTGGTTCAGGAGGCCGCGAACACGCGATAACGTGGAAACTGCGACAAAGCGGGAAACTGGGAAAGCTTTTCGTCGCGCCTGGGAATGGGGGAACTGCAGACTACAACGTTCCAATTAAGTCTGATGAATTGGATAAGCTTGCTGAATTCGCTAAAAAACAAAAGTGTCTAACTCTAGTCGGTCCTGAGGCGCCTCTCGAGGCTGGGATTGTGGATAGATTCGCGTTGGATAGACTACCGATCTTTGGGCCGACTCGTGAACAGGCTAAATTGGAAACGAGCAAAGTGTACTCGAAAGAGTTCATGAAGCGCCTAAATATTCCGACGGCGGAATTCAAAATGTTTGACGAACTACAACCGGCTTTAGATTACACGGCGAGATCTGTTAATAATTTGGTCGTTAAAGTCGATGGACTCGCTGCTGGCAAGGGAGTCTTTGTGTGCAAAGATTCTAACGAGGCAGAGGCAGCTCTCAGACTTATTTTCGAAAAGAAATATTTCGGAAAAGCTGGTGAACGAGTGATCATCGAGAAAAAACTAGAGGGACGGGAAATTTCGTTTATGGCACTTTCGGACGGAAAATCTGCGGTCCCGTTCGGCACGGCCATGGATCACAAACGAGCGCTAGATGGCGATCAAGGTCCCAACACTGGAGGAATGGGGGCGTTCTCACCGGCGGATAAATTCGATTCAGCATATCTGCGTCGAATCACCCATGATATACTCGAACCGACTGTTCAGGAATCCGGATTTCGTGGTTTCCTCTACTTGGGCCTAATGCTGGATGAGAATAACAACCCAAAGGTACTGGAATACAACGCACGCTTAGGAGATCCGGAGACTCAGGTGATTCTTCCCAGATTGGAATCAGACCTTGTAAGTTGTGTCAGTTCGATAATTTCTGGATCAAGCAGTCGCGAAGTAGATCTTGATTGGAATTCGCAAACTGCCTGTACGGTGGTGATGTGTTCTGAAGGATATCCACAATCCCCTAAAGTCGACGACGAGATTCATGGGGTAGAAAAGGCGGGGACCAGGCCGGATGTTTTTGTGTTTCACTCAGGAACGGTAGAACGTAATAGGACTTTTTTTACAAATGGCGGGCGAGTTCTGTCTGTTACCGGGATGGGGAATTCAAAAGCGGATTCTGTAAAGAGAGCGTACGAGGCAGTCAATCTAATAACTTGGCGCGGTGAGCACCACAGAAAGGACATCGGGGCTTCGAAATAATCGGGGATGGATAATTTTGGAAAAGAAAATTTTGGTTTTAGCTTCTGGCAGAGGGACCGATTTTCAAGCTCTTGTGGATCATGAGAAGCTGGGAATTTTGGACGGAGTAAAGCTCGAAGCCTTGGTGTCCAACCATGACGATTCTAAAGTACTTCAGAGAGCGAAAGAAGCGGGAGTTAGAGCAGTTGTCATTCCAGGAATCACCGGACGTAATTTCGAAACTAAGGAAGAAAGAGAAGCTATGAGAGTCAATTTCGATCAGGAATGTGCAAAACTAATCTGGGAACTTGGCATTAATCTTCTAGTCCTCGCCGGGTTTGATCAAATTCTGGGCAGGAAGTTGGTGGATTCTAATATTTTCAAGATCCTAAACATCCACCCAGCGTACGATCTTGTCAAATTTGGAGGCAAAAACATGGTCGGAAGAAAGGTGCACGAAGAAGTTCTGAAAAGCGGGGCGACGTACTCAGGGTGTACCGTTCATTTCGTTACAAATGATCTTGACTTGGGACCCGTGATACTGAAAAAGAAAACAGAAATTGGCCCCAGAGAAACTCCAGAGTCTCTCGAAAGGAAGATCCTGGACCTTGAACATCTAGCATATCCGGAAGCAATACAGCTTGTCCTTGACGAAAGGGTAAGGGTGGATACCAGTGGCAAAGCTTGCTATGTGGATCGATTCAGCAAAAATTGGGACGTTGAATGGGATCAGAGGCAGCGAAAATACGTTGAAATGATCGAAGGTAAACTTCCCGTCTGAAATGATTGTTTCCTGCGATCTGTTTTGACGATAGAAACTATACTGATGAAAGCAGATCCTGTCGCTGCCGAAATGAAAAACACCATTTCGCGCGAGGTTTCAGAACTTCGCAAAGCGAAAGGCATTACTCCGAAATTGGTGGCAATTCTCATCGGGACCGACCCTGTTTCTCGTACCTATGTGAGCTTGAAGCAAAAGGACTGCGCCGAAGTCGGAATAAAATCGGAAGTCGTTGACCTAAGTGA
>JAPCJV010000079.1 GCA_027886785.1 Nitrososphaerota archaeon
TACCGACATCTATTACACAGAAGGATTGCCCGAGTCGTACATTCTCCCTCTGGCTTACTCCGGCGTGGACATTAGCGAGAAATTGAGGGAGCGCAATCCGGACTCGATCCTAGCTAAGGTGAGCATTGACAAGAATACTCCAGGGGTACTCTTCGACGCCGTTTACGATGAAGCTTTTAGGGCAAAACTCCTTGAAATGATCATTGGTGATAAAACTACCCGAGGGGGGCAAAGCGAAATACTTGGCAAGGCTTCGGAGCCCAATTTCACTGACGATCCTTCCAAAATAAAAACGTCCACCTCCAGCGCGGACCAAAGCAATACTTCATTGGTTTATGCTGACAAATACATCTTGAAATTGATTAGGAGAATTGAAGAAGGCCCTAATCCCGAAGTGGAAATTTCGGCAGCGCTTTTGAAGAATGGCTTTGAATTTTCTCCAAAGGTTCTCGGCACCGTATCCTTCAGGGCTCCCGCAGCTGAATCCGCAGCGGTGGGATTGCTGGAGCAGTACATCAGAAACGAGGGGGACGCATGGAGTCTGTTCCAGGGTCAATTTGACAGGTTTTCGGAATCAATCCTATCCAAGAAAACTATTCCTCAGGTGGATTTTCCGCAGTCTGTCCTTGAAATTTCCGAAATGATCTTGCCCGAGCCGCTCCTCGAAGAAATAAGCCAGCCCTTCGAGGGATGGATCACCCTACTCGGAAAGAGGACTGGAGAATTTCATTTAGCGTTGTTGAAAGATGTTGACGATCCAAATTTTGCCCCTGAATCCTTCGGGTATCTGGAGCAGGTCGCCACAGCTCAATCGATGACGAGCTATTCCAATCGGATCTTCCAATTAAGCAGGAATGCTTCTGGAATTACAGAGGATTCCAAGAAGGAACTGGACCAAGTTCTGTCATATCAATACGAGATTGTCGGGAGAATTTCTAGGTTGAAGCAAATAAAATTGGATTCTGTCAGATCGAGAATCCACGGCGATTATCATTTAGGGCAAGTACTTTTCACGGGAAAAGATTTCGTCATTATTGACTTTGAAGGGGAGCCTGCGAGATCGCTAAGTGATCGACGGCTCAAAAGATCGCCCATTAAGGACGTGGCGGGAATGATTCGTTCCTTCCACTACGCGGCGTATTCCGTCCTTTTCAAGAAAACGAGTGTCAAAAAAGAAGATCGTGAGCTACTGCTGAAGGCCGCAGATGTTTGGTACAAAGCGGTTACATCTCTGTTCCTCAAATCATATCTCAATACCGTTGGCAAGAGCCCTATTCTGCCCTCGGACAAGAACGCATTATCAGTTTTGCTCGATGCTTATTTGATCGACAAGGCAGTCTACGAGCTGGGGTACGAAATCAACAACCGCCCTCAGTGGATTTCCATCCCTCTGAAAGGAATCGAAGATTTGGTGGGGGTCAAGACGGACCTAGTTTCTGCTCCCAAAAATATCGCTGCCCAGTAGTATATCGCCTAATTCATTCCGAGAGAAATGCGTACTTTAGAGGATTGAAACTTTCATGCGCACGTGGCCCGGGTCCGCTTATCCGCTAGGGGCGACTTGGGATAAAAGAGGGATTAATTTTGCGATTTTTTCAGAGAATGCTTCTTCCATAGATCTTCTCCTCTACGAAAACGAAAAATCGGCAGAGCCGCGCGAAAAAATCCAACTAACGGAAAAAACAGGATCTGTCTGGCACGCATACCTCCCTGACTTGCTTCCGGGTCAGCTGTATGCCTATTCGGTGACGGGACCCTACGAGCCTGAGAAAGGCCTTCGATTCAATCCGAACAAGGCCCTGATCGATCCATACACAAAAGCGATCGCCGGTACCGTGAATTGGAATGACACTTTATTTGGCTACAGGCTGGGAGACGAAAAAGAGGATTTGTCGTTTGACAATCGGCCTTCTGGACCTTATCTTCCAAAGTCAATCGTAATCGAAACGGATTACAATTGGGAAGAGGATAGACTACTGAGGATCCCTTGGAACGAAACGATAATTTACGAAATGCATGTCAAGGGCTTTACCAAAACAAACCCAGAGGTCACCCCAGACAAGCAAGGAACCTACGAGGGGCTCGCATCTCCCAAAGTAATTCGCTACCTCAAAGATTTAGGCGTAACCGCGGTCGAACTACTACCGATCCATCACCATCTGGACAACAAGTTTCTCGTGGATGTCGGCCTTGTGAATTACTGGGGGTACAATACCTTGGGATACTTCGCCCCAGATTCTCGCTATTCCAGCTCAGGTTCTATAGGGGGACAAGTCACTGAATTCAAAAATATGGTCAAGGCCTTTCACCGAGCAGGGATCGAGGTCATCCTGGATGTAGTGTACAATCACACCGCGGAAGGAAATCACTTGGGGCCCACACTGAGTTTCCGCGGGATCGACAACCTCTCATATTACAGAATCTCCCCCGACAATCCCAGATTCTACGTCGACTTTACCGGGACGGGCAACAGCCTGAACATGCGGCATCCGCACGTACTCCAACTGATCATGGATAGCTTGCGCTACTGGGTGCAGGAAATGCACGTTGACGGCTTTCGATTCGACCTCGCATCTACACTCGCGCGGGAGCTCTGGGAGGTCGATCAATTGTCCAGTTTCTTTGAAGTCATTCAGCAGGATCCCGTGGTGTCGCAAGTGAAGCTCATCGCGGAACCGTGGGATCTAGGAAATGGAGGCTACCAGGTGGGCAATTTTCCTCCGCTCTGGGCAGAGTGGAACGGCCGGTACAGGGATTCAATACGGCGCTTTTGGAGGGGCGACGAAAGTCAGGTTCCTGAAATTGCGTATCGATTGACCGGCTCGAGCGATCTTTACCAAGAAAATGGTCGGAACCCGCATGCCAGCATTAATTTTGTAACCTGCCACGACGGTTTCCCGCTGAATGATCTTGTAAGTTACAACTCGAAGCACAACGAAGCAAACCACGAAGATAACCGAGACGGTACTGACGACAACATTAGTTTGAATTTCGGGGCCGAGGGACCCACCGAGGATCCGAAAATAAATGAGATGCGAGTGCGGCAGAAGAAAAATTTCCTATCGACCCTCTTCCTTTCTCAGGGAGTTCCCATGCTTCTGGGCGGCGATGAAATAGGTCGGACGCAGAAAGGAAACAACAACGCATACTGCCAGGATAATGAGATCAGCTGGTTTGAATGGAATCTCGAGACGAGCAAGAAGGAGCTCCTCGATTTTACCCGGCGCTTGATTTCTTTTCGAAGACAGCATGCGGTTTTGAGGAGACGGAAATTCTTCCAGGGAAGAAAATTATTTGGCGCCTCTAAAGACATCACGTGGTTGCAACCGAACGGCACAGAAATGACCGAAGAAGCGTGGAACCAATCCAGGATACATACAATCGGAATGATCCTGTCGGGAGATGCGATGAATGAATTCAATCAAGAAGGAGTCCGCATCGCCGATGAAACTCTTCTAATACTCCTAAACGCTTCCGAGTCACACGTAAAGTTTCAAATGCCTAAATCCGGCGAAAAGTGGGAGCTCGCGCTTCATACCTATTCGAAGGATCCAGGGGATGACAGAAAAGTCGTAAAGAAAGGAGATACCTTCGATCTCGAAGGAAGTTCCGTCGTAATAATGCGGAGAATTTCCTGAAAAGGAAGCTCATCATTGTGAATAAGAAAATTTACTTTTCTACTCGCAGAATATGCGCCGGCTCCACCGAGGGGTCGAGTTTTACGTAATTTTTCTCCCCGAACCAATCGAACACTTTGTTCGTTAGCAAATCTCTTACCCTGTATTTTTCACCAAGACCCAATTCTCGAAACGGGATTGAAACAAAGCCATCGTGATAAGAGAACGGATCGAGATTGACAGCTACCAAAATAATGTTGGACAGACTCTCGGTCCATCTGATATAGACCATTATTTGATCGCTGTCTGAAGAAAGAATTTTCAGGTTTCTAATTTGTTGCAGCGCTGGATTCTCTCGGCGAATTGTGTTGATTTTCGTAATGTACTCTTTGATATTTCCTTCGCGGTTCCAGTCCCAGACCTTGTACTGATATTTTTCAGAATCAAGGTATTCTTCGGATCCTTTCCTGACGGCTCTGGCTTCGCAGAGTTCAAAACCGTTGTAGATCCCGTAGGAAGGCGAAAGCGTAGCCGCCAACACTTCGCGGATTTTGAAAGCGGATCTCCCTCCCCCCTGGAGATACTCAGAAAGAATGTCCGGGGTATTCGCGAAGAAATTTCCCCTGTAATATTCTGGAGCATCAGATAATGCAAATTCATTCAAAAACTCGATCAGTTCGTACTTTGTATTTTTCCAGGTAAAGTAAGTATACGACTGATCAAATCCGAGCTTCGCGAGCAACTTCATGGGTTTAGGGCGGGTGAAAGCCTCGGCGAGAAAAATGACGTCTGGATGTTCAGTTCGCACCCGGGAGGTCAACCATTCCCAGAAGGCTACAGGCTTTGTGTGTGGGTTGTCCACCCGAAAGATTTTGATTCCTCTCGCAATCCAGAAATCTACGATGTTGAAAAGCGCTTCCCACAATTCTTTCCAATTGTCATTTTCAAAATTTAGAGGGTAGATGTCATAATACTTCTTCGGCGGATTTTCGGCGTACCTGATTGATCCGTCCTTTCGGTGATAGAACCACTCTGGGTGTTCCAGAACGTACGGGTGGTCAGGAGACACTTGGAAAGCGAGATCCATGGCTACTTCTAGACCAAATTCTTTCGCCTTTGTAACGAAGTGACGGAAATCGTCGATCGTTCCCAGTTCGGGATTCACGCTGAAATGGCCTCCCGTTGCGTTCCCGATCGCCCAGGGGCTACCAGGGTCAGAATCCGTGCCATTCGGTGAATTGTTGGGCCCCCTCCTATTCGTTCGGCCGATGGGATGAATGGGTGGTAAATACAAGACGTCAAAACCCATGTATTGTATCTCGGGAAGGCGTTCTTCGCACTCCCTGAACGTCGCATTTCTTCCTGGAACAGTCCCCTGGGAGCGATGAAACATTTCGTACCACGTGGAGTGCACAGCTTTGGGTCGGTCCACGATCACCCGAAAAAACTCCGATTTTACATAATCTGGTTTATCAGAATTCTTTACGATTAATTGAGAAAAATGGGGCAGTGAAAGCATTGCAACCAGTTCTTCAACTTCAACAGCACTGAGCGGAGATTTTGCTGCCGTCGTTCCGAAGTACTGTAGAGTAGGTTCCATTTCCTGTCGATCGATTGCGGTTCCCCTCCTTTCCGCGGCTCGGATCTGATCTAAGATCAGCGCAATTAGGGAGGACGTGTCCTCCCCTGCTGAGGCCCATTTTGGAAGATCACGAACCGCTGTAGAATATTTGTCTATCCAAGCTTCGATGAAAAATTCGCACACTCCAAGTGCGTTCGTCGGTATGGAGGACGCCCAGGAATCATCATCAAAAGAATACTCCATGGGTTGTGCGACCCAGCTCGGAGGATCATTTTGCATCCTCCAATTTACCCATGCAGTAAGTAGTTCGTGGCCCGGTTTCAAAACATCGGCAGTCACCACCAGCTTCTCTCCGATGGCGCGTTTTGCCGGAAAGCGGCCGCAGTCCACTGATGGTTTTATGTTCAGAATTACAACTGATGAGGGCGGAATCTCCACCGCACTTTTTGGGCGGTTTATTTCATCCAATGCACAGTCGGCCTCACATCATCAGTTTCGAGTAGTATATTCCAAAATCACAATGCCCAGGGGCGGAAGAGTCAAGTTAATCGAGTACGGTCTTTCGTGCCACGGTACATTGTCTGAAGAAACGCCTCCCATATTGCCGAGCCCGCTTCCTCCATAGTCGCCCGCATCGCTGTTTAGAATCTCTTTGTAGTATCCGCTGCTAGGTACTCCTATTCGGTAATTTTGCCTCGGAACGGGTGTCATGTTGCATATGACAAGGGAAAACCGACTTCCATCCTTCGACTTTCTTAGGAAACTGATTACACTCTGTTCTGCATCTTTGAAGTCGATCCACTCGAATCCTTCATACGAGAAATCGACTTCGTGAAACTCAGACTTGGATTTGTAAAGGTCGTTTAGATCCTTCACAAAGCGGGATAATCTTGCATTGGGATCGTGCTTTGCCTCCTCCCAATCGAGATCTGTCCTAAAATTCCATTCATTTTTCTGCCCGAATTCTGAACCCATGAAAAGGAGTTTTTTTCCGGGGTGGGTAAACATGTATCCGAAGAAGAGTCTCATATTTGCATACTTTCTCCATTCATCCCCGGGCATCTTGCTCAGAAGGGATCTTTTCCCATACACCACTTCGTCGTGGGACACGACCAGAACAAAATTTTCGCTGAACGCATAGAGAAGGCTGAAAGTGAGATTTCTCTGATGATGTTTCCTGAAGATCGGATCCGTCTGGAAGTAGTCCAAAGTATCATGCATCCACCCCATGTTCCATTTCATGTCAAAACCGAGGCCTCCCTTTTTCGTCGGGTGGGTTACTCCCGGCCACGCAGTTGATTCTTCGGCGATGGCCAAGATATTTGCAAAAGTGGAATGTACTAGATCGTTGGTCTCCCTCAAAAATTCAAGGGCTTCAATGTTTTCTCTTCCGCCGTATTTGTTGGGCAGCCACTCGCCCTCTTTCCTCGAATAGTCCAGGTACAGCATGGAAGCTACAGCGTCGAGTCTCAAACCATCCGCGTGATACTTGTCCAGCCAAAACAGTGCGTTCGAGATCAGAAAAGTGCGCACCTCCTTTCTGGAATAATTGAAAATTAGAGTGCCCCAGTCCGGATGGACTCCTCTCCTCGGATCTTCGTGCTCGTACAGATGTGTCCCGTCAAACAACGCGAGGCCGTACTCATCTTTGGGAAAGTGCGCCGGCACCCAATCGAGGATCACGCCAATTCCGGAGGTATGACACTTGTCGACGAAATACATGAAATCCTCTGGAGATCCAAAGCGCGAGGTGGGAGCGTAATAGTTCACCACCTGATATCCCCAGGAGTCGTCCAGTGGGTGTTCCATGACCGGGAGTAGCTCCACATGTGTAAACCCCATTTCCATGACATACGGCACCAGTTCATCTGCAATTTCCCTGTAATTCAGAAACGATCCATCGCCATGTTTTCGCCAAGATCCCAGATGTACTTCGTAGATGGAAACTGCCGATTCGGCGGGGTTGAGGCTCGCCCTTTTTTCCGACATCCATTCCTGATCCTTCCATGAATAATCGAGCTTTGCGACGATAGCGGCCGTCCGGGGCCGTAGCTCGGTCCTGAAGGCGTAGGGGTCGGTCTTCAGGAGGATTTTTCCCCCTTCGTTCGGTTTAATCGCAAACTTGTAGACTTCATTTTCACTCGTTCGAGGAATGAAGATCTCCCATATGCCAGAGGACCCTCTGCTGATCATCAGGTTCTCTCCCACGTTCCAGTGGTTGAAATCCCCGACCAAAGAAACGGTTCTCGCATTGGGTGCCCACACTGCAAAGAGAACTCCCGGTACCCCGTCGATCGTTATCAAGTGTGAACCCAATTTTTCGTAAATTTTTCTGTGCGTGCCTTCACCGA
>JAPCJV010000008.1 GCA_027886785.1 Nitrososphaerota archaeon
ATCCTTCTTAGGGTCCAGAGATCATCAGGCTGCTCGGGAGTAACCGTCACGAGGTCGTGCCTCGTGTCGAGCCGGTGAATGATCAACTAGACGGCGTCTATTCCAGCCCAAGATCTTTGAAGCTGTAGACCTGAACCGTTTCCGGTTTGCTCTGGATTTCTCCAGCGCGATGCCCCACGATCGACTCGATGCCCACCTTGGAGGCGGCATCAATCAACCGTTGAGTAATTATTCCATCGAATACCAAGTGCTTCGCACCCGCGGACTCGCCGATCTTCGTCACCAGTTCGTTGACTGGCATCTTACTTAGCTCGTTCCAGGAGGAGTCGAATACCTTCGCTTCGAGAGTTCCATTCAAAGTAGAATATTCCGATTTTACTTTTTCAGCAGCTTCAGGATTCATCGGAGCGGAAGGCGGCATCTGTGGCTGCTCGACTGGTTCTCTTTCGGGCGGCCTTTCCTCGTATTGATAGTCCTGCCTTTCTCTCGGGCCTCGACCGCGATCCCGATCTCTGCGAGGATATCTGCTTCCGCCGCCGCGGTCATATCTACCTTGGCGTTCCCTTCCGTGGTCCCTGCTTTCCTCTCTTTCTTCCATTTCAGGTTCCCTTTCAGGCTGGGGACGTTCGCGTAGAATATCTAGAATCTCCACCGGGGTGAGCTCCTCGACCTCCCTTCCTCTTGGAGCTCGGAATACCCTGTCTATGCGGGCCACTTGGCTCAATTCTTTGAGTATTAGGTCCCCGCCGCGATCCCCATCGAGAAACGCGTAGAGAGTTTTCCCTCTGCGAGCCAGATCCTTTACTGTTTCAGGCACGCTGGTTCCCTCTACCGCAATCGTGTTTTCTACTCCTGCTCTAAGCAGATTGATAACATCCGCTCGGCCTTCGACCACGATCACGGTGTCAGAACTCGAAACCGCAGGACCCGCCGGAAGTCCTTCTTTCCCAAAAGTAATCAATCGAGCCTTCTTCGCAGAATCCACGATATCCTTGAGAGATTCCTCTCCCTCGCTCGAGGTCTTGGAAGCCCAGTCCTTCATGATGGACTTGGCTCGGTCCACTATTACTTTCCGACGATCGGCGCGCACATCCGTGATGCCGCCCAGCTGAAACCTCGCAGAGCAAGGCCCGACTTTATCGACGTTTTCCACTGCTGCCGCAATTAGGGCTGCTGTTGAAACATCGGTACTCATCGGGATTAACACTTCTCCCGAAGTTTTGCCATTGCTGGATTGCAGATTGATCTCTATGCGACCAACCTTCCACGTCTTTTGCAGTTCCTGTAGGTTCATCTCAGGCCCAAACAGGCCTTCCGTCTGCCCAAAGATCGCGCCTATTAGATCTGCTTTCTCTACTACTCCTTCTACATCAAATCTTAATTTTACTAAGTACTTTACGATTCCTTTCTCTTGACTCACAATAACCACCAAGTGCAAAGTTCAATTGGTAATCAGTCAAACCTTTGACAATTAGTACGCGCATTTTGGCATTTAACCTTTTCCGGATTCCACAACTGGACTAAAAAAAGCAAAAGGGTGCTTTTCTTGATTGGATTTTAGTCTCAAGCAGACAGGGAATTTACGGTACTAACGACGGATTCAGAAAGGGGTTTTTTCGGATAGGAATTAGTTTCGCTCGAGTAGCTTGAGCAGATTGTGTTTTGGAGACAAAATTTCTCTATCCGAAATAATTCTTCTACTTAGGAAACCTGAGTAATTCTAACTTGAAAATTTAGAATTTTTTCGCCGGATCTATGCATTTCATTTCGAAACTATTACGATAGATTGAAATATTCTCTGGAGGCTTCGTCTCAAACCGGCCTTTAATGACTCCGAAAAAATTTGATTATTACGCTCCGACTTCCATAAACGAGGCGATTCAATTGCTTCACGAGAAGGAGGATTCCAAAGTCCTTGCAGGGGGGTTGAGCCTTTTGTCGTTGATGAAATTGCGGTTGGCGGCCCCTACCGCTCTCGTCGATATTTCGAAGCTGCAGGATTTATCGTACGTTCATGAGGACAAAGATTACCTAGGTATAGGTGCTCTAACTATTCACGATATCATTGAACATGACCCGATAATCAAGAAAAAATTCACTCTCCTCACCGACGCGGCGAGCAAGATAGGGGATCAGCAGATCCGGAACGTGGGCACAATCGGAGGGAGTGCCTGTCACGCTGATCCAGCGGCAGATCTGCCCACAGCCTTAGCCGCGGTTAACGCTCACTTTGTAATTCGAGGAGGAAACGGGCAAAGAATCGTTCCCGCTACGGAATTTTTCATTGACTTGTTCCAGACAGCTGTCGGCCACGACGAAGTATTGTCGGAAATTAGATTGCCGTATTTGCCTCCTCGATCTGGTTCCGGTTACATCAAGCACAGCAGAAGAGAAGGTGATTTCGCGATCGTTGGAACAGGAGTAGTTCTTACGATGGGCGAGAGTAATGTCTGCAAAGATATTCGAATGGCATTCGGCGCAGTTGGCCCCATTCCCTTGAGAGCGAAAAAAGCCGAAGAGTTTCTCAAGGGTAAGACCTTGGACGATAAGACCATTGCTGAAGCCGCAGAGATAGCCAATGACGGGGCAGATCCGCCCTCAGACATGCACGGAAGTAAGGAGTACAGATTGGAGATGATCAAAGTGTTCGCTCGCAGGACGATCAAGCTCGCGATGGGCAGAGTAAATTGAGGTAGATCGACAATGATGAAATCAGCACTAAAATCAGACATGGTTACTGTCACCTGCAAGATCAATGGCAAGGAGTATTCCGGAATGGCGGAACCTCGACTGCTCCTCGTTCATTTCATCCGTGACGACCTAAATCTTACCGGGACGCACATTGGCTGCGACACGGGGCACTGCGGGGCCTGCACGATTTTCATGGATGGCAAGACAGTAAAGTCCTGCATGGTTCTGGCAATCCAAGCTCAGGGTGCAAACATGACCACCGTAGAAGGGCTGGCTGATGGGGACAAATTGCATCCGATCCAGGAAGCTTTTTGGGAGAATCACGGGTTGCAATGCGGCTATTGCACACCGGGCATGTTGATTGCAGGGCTGTTTCTCCTGCAACGCAATCCTGACCCCACCGAAGATGAAATTCGGAGAGGAATTGAGGGTAACCTGTGCAGATGCACTGGGTACGTGAACATTGTGAAATCCATCAAGGCCGCTGCGAAAAAGATGCAGGCTGACGGCGGCAAAAGCGCCCGACCCATGTAGCGGTAAAAGGGATCCCAGCCTTGGCCACAGTCACAGAACTGGTCAAGGAAAAAACCAAGCTATGGCTGGGTCAGCCGCTCAAACGCAAGGAAGATCCTAGACTGGTTACCGGACTAGGAAAATTCGTTGATGACGTGAAACTACCGGGACTTGCGTATGCATGCATCTTGCGTAGTCCTTACGCAAGCGCCCTGATCAAAAAGGTGGACGCGACAAAAGCAGAAAGCGCTCCAGGAGTGATTTGCACCCTAATCGGGTCAGAAGTTGCGCAGCTCACCGATCCCTTTTTGCAAATCTCTTCGGCTCCGGCGAACAAAGTCAAAGACTACTGCCTCGCGGTGGATAAGGTGCATTTCGTGGGGGAGCCAGTCGCCGCGGTGGTCGCGGAGACAAGGAGCGCCGCAGAGGACGCGCTCGAGCTCATTGAGGTGGAGTATGAGCCGTTTGAACACATTCTCGATGCCCGACAAGCCCTCGAACCGAGTTCACCTCTGGTTCACGATCAGGTCGGATCGAATTTAGTCTTCCACGGTACATGGGATTATGGAGACATTGAGGGCGCGATTAAGAAAGCCGATAGGGTCGTCCGGGCAACTTTGCATTTTCACAGATTCAGCTCTACCCCGATTGAGAACAACGGGGTGGTGGTGAACTTCGACAGGGCAACTGGGTTTCTCAATATCTACTGCAACAACCAGATGCCCATGTTTTGCATCCCGTGGCTCTCCTTCGGTTTGCGGTTTCCCTCCAACAAGTTCCGAATGATCACGGGCGACATCGGGGGCGGATTCGGTGTCAAGATCATCAGTTATCCGTACATTGCCCTAATTTGCTTGCTGTCGATGAAAGCCAAGCGTCCCGTAAAGTGGACGGAAGATCGACGCGAGCACATGTTTGCAAATCACGGCAACGAGCGGAGCTTCGATGTTGAAGTTCCAGTGAAAGCTGATGGGACTATTTTGGGATTCAAAGTCGCTGCTTACGACGATTGCGGTGCTTACACGAGGTACGAGCCCGCGGGTGCGACAATCTGGGCCCAGGTCTCCCCCGGCGTGTATCACTTTCCTAACCTGAAAGTGGATTTCTTCCAAGTGATGACTAACAAGGCTCCAGTAGGACCCAACAGGGGGTACTCCAGGATGCAGCACCTCTGGATGATTGAGAGGACCGTGGATATTGTCGCAAAAGAGCTCGGGCTGGATCCAGCCGATGTCCGGCTGAAGAACTACATCAGGCAGGACGAAATGCCTTACGTGACGCCGAGCGGTGGAATCTACGACGGGGGAAATTACGAAGAATCGCTTCGGAAAGCCATGAAACTGGTCGATTACGACGGTCTCCGGGAAGCGCAGGAGAAAGGGAGAAAGTCGGGCAAGCTCATCGGGATAGGAATTGCGACGGCTGTCGATTCGGGCACGAATAACTTTGGGCAGGTGAAAATCCTGACCGACAGCAATCCCTTTTCCGGAAATTCGGAAGCAGCCCGGGTAAGCATCGACGGTTTAGGGCAATTCCAGGTCGGAATGGGAACGGTTCCTCAGGGGCAGGGCCACGAAACTTTTGCTGCCCAGATCGTCGCTGACGAGTTTGCAATTAATCCGGATCAAATCACTGTGCTGAGCGGGTTCGATTCTGCGATCAACCCGTACTCCCATCAATCTGGATCTTACGCTAGTCGCTCCGCGGTCATGGGGACCGGCGCGCTTCTGGGAGCTACTAAGAAGTTGAAAGCGAAAGTCCTGGAGATCGGCGCTCACCTCATGAAAACACAGCCTGAAAATCTCAGCTTCAAAGACGGAAACGTGGTGGACGAAAAATCGGGGCAAAAAATGCCGATCTGGCAGATTGCAAACGTTGCATGGGTCAACAACGTGTTGCTTCCAGAAGGCATGGAACCCGGGTTAGTAGCGCTGAGCTTCTGGAAGCCCAATTTCACTCTTCCCGATGCGAAGTGGAGGTTGAACCAGACGTTGACCTATTCGTATCAAACGCACATCGCCGCGATCGAATTAGATCCGGAAAGCGGCAAGTTCAGTATTCTGAGATACGTGATTGTCGATGATTGCGGGACACAGATAAACCCCATGCTCGTGGAGGGTCAAGTGCATGGAGCTGCAGCTCATGGAATTGGTGCAGCGATGTTTGAGAATTTTGAGTACGATGAAAATGGACAGCTCGAAAGTAACACATTTGTGGATTATCTTGTTCCGTCGGCAGTGGACATGCCCCACTTAGTTACGGGGCATCTGGAATATCCATCCTTGTTCGCCCCCAAAGGGATCAGAGGGGTGGGAGAAGGAGGAGGCACTCCACTGGGTGCGATCTCTAATGCGGTGGAAGATGCTCTGTCCCCGCTGGGTTTGCAAATCCGAGATTCACATCAGAATCCGCAGCAGATACATAAGTTGATTAGAGAAAAGATTTCGAAAATGAATCAAGGCCGTTAAGAAAAAGGAGAAAGCTATTTTGCATTTCGAAGGAACGTTCAACGTCAAATCGCCCAAGGAAAAAGTCTTCTCTGTAATTTTAGATCCAAATCAGATTTCGCAATGCATGCCCGACCTTCAGAAGCTCGACATAAAATCGCCGGATGATTTCAACGCCATCATCAAAGCGGGTGTTTCCTTCATCAAGGGCGACTTCAACTTGCACTTTACCACCGTGGAAAAAACTCCGCCCACTCATGCCAAGCTCGTGGCCCATGGGACCGGAATAGGGAGCACAGTAGACTTGGACACGATTATGGATCTTTCGGATACAGACGGCGGTGGAACTTCAATGAAGTGGTCGGCGGATGCAAGAATCGGGGGACGGATTGCCTCAGTGGGACAACGGCTTATGAGCGGTCAGGCAGAAAAAATCATCAAGAGTCTCTTTGAATGCCTTCAGGGCAAACTGGAAGCTCAGGCGTAGCTTCTATTTCTTTACGATAGAATCTACGATCGCTTTGAACTCGGCATCTTCGATGTTCGCTTTCTTAGCTTCGGATCTCTTCTTTACTTCTGCAAGTATTGCATTAATCTGATCATCGGTCGCGCTCATTCCCAGCTCGTTCAATTTCCATTGTATCGAATGAGTACCTGATTTCTTACCAAGGAACACTCCATGCCGATTTCCCACTAGTTCCGGAAGATAGGACTCAGAACCTAGGTTGTATTTCATCCATCCTGCTATCGAAATCCCAGCTTCCCTAGTGAACACCCGCTCTCCCACGACGGGTTTGTTAGGCGCGAGAGGGAATCGCGTGTCTTTTTGAACCAAAGCAGACAGTTCCTTGAATTGGGAGAAATCAAAGCGTACTGGCTGAGCGTAAAGAAATTTCAGCGTTGCCGCGAGTTCCTCAAAGCTGGCATTTCCAGCCCTCTCGCCGATCCCATTAACTGAAGTATGAACTACCGCAGCGCCATTTTGCAATCCGGCTAACGCCGTGGCTACGCCCAGTCCAAAATCGTTGTGAGTGTGAACCTCCAGCGGTTCTTTAACTACTTCCCGGATCTCCCTAACAAATTTTCCAAAACCTTCAGGCGAGGCACAACCGAAAGTGTCCACAAGAACGAATGAATCCGGATGAGCCTTTTCCGAAACCTCTTGCAGTAATTTCTTGTAAAAAGCAAAATCGGATCTTGTCCCGTCCACCCCAAAGAAAGCGGTCCAGAGGCCGTGTTTTTTGGCGAAGTCGATCGCGTCCACAGCTTTTTCAATCACTTGTTCGTTAGACCAATTGAACTGTTTGAGCTTCGGAACACCGACTGGCCCCTCGCAAATGATCCCTCCGACGTCGCATCGGAGAGCCGTTTCAATATCCTCTTTCACAAGTCTGGAGAACGCGAGTATTTTTGCATCGAGACCTAAATGAGCAATCTCTTTGACGGCGTCAAAATCCTCCTGAGATACGACCGGCATCCCCGCTTCAATCCGATGAACTCGCACTTGGTCCAGTTTTCTCGCAATTTCGATTTTTTCGTTTTTTCTTAGAACGACCCCTGGCGTCTGTTCTCCATCGCGCAGAGTTACGTCGTGAAAAATTACTTCCTCCGGAAAATGCAGTTTCGCTGTGACATCCGAATCAAAATTGTAATTACTGACCCAGTAGTCCTTGCCAATCCACTTTCCGGTTTCCCTTTCATCTGAAAGTTTTTGTTGGGATTCTTGCAACCTGAAACGATCCGACTCCAATACAAGCGGATCTCTAAGTTGTTTAAAGGGTTCTGCAAAGAAACACCCAAAACTAATTCAAAACTTATTTGAGTGATCGCCCTTCTGAGACTGGCAAGAGAGGACAGAGAATTGTTCCACAACGAGAACACCTTTTCACAATTGAAAGCTGCGGGAAGAGAAGACGAATTTCATTCTTCCTATGATAAAGCAGTAGAGAACTTCAGGCGGGAATTAGGCAAGACCTATCCGATGATTATCGGAGGAGTCGAAGTTACATCCTCCGATGGAACCTTTGATGACACCAACCCATCGAAAATTGACCTGGTTGTGGCTCGATTCCAAAAGGGCAACAGAGAGCACGCAAAACAAGCAATAGAAGCTGCAAAGAAGGCCTTCGAGAAATGGTCTGAAACTGCGTACACTGAAAGAGTCCGTCTTTACAGATTGGCGGCGGATATTGCTTCCAAATCGAAATACAAACTCGCGGCTGAATTGACTTTCGACAATGGAAAAAACAGGTATGAAGCGATGGCGGACATCGATGAAGGGATCGATTTCATCCGATATTATGCAGAGCAGCTGGAGGTAAACAAGGGATTCGACATGGAAATGGGACACCTGGCCCCAAACGAAAGGACTCGCTCTGTTTTGCGTCCGTATGGAGTGTGGAGCGTGATCTCTCCTTTCAATTTCCCTTTTGCAATCACGACAGGCATGAGCACTGGCGCAAGCATTACCGGAAACACGATCGTGCTGAAACCTGCGTCAGACACTCCGCTTTTGGCGTACGAGCTGCTTCGCATAATGAAGGAGGCGGGCGTGCCGGACGGCGTGATTAATTTCGTTACGGGATCGGGTTCCACCGTCGGGGCGGAATTGATTGAAAATCGAGCAATACAAGGAGTCGTTTTCACAGGTTCTTGGGAGGTAGGATCTAAATCGCTCGCCGAATTTGAGAAGGCGATGCCGAGACCCTTCATCGCAGAAATGGGGGGAAAAAATGCGACAGTAGTGAGCGAAAAATCAGAGCTCGACAAGGCAGTTGAGGGCGTAATGCGTGGGGCCTTTGGATTCGCAGGACAAAAATGCAGTGCCTGTTCCCGAGTATATGTCAAGGAAAGCATCAAAGAAGAATTTGTCGACAGATTGATTCTGAAGACGGCTGAGCTGAAAGTGGGAAATCCTGAAAGAAAAGAGGTTTTTTTGGGCCCTCTGATTAATGAGGCTGCTTACAGGAATTATCAGAATTACGTGGAGGAAGCTCGCGAGGCTGGAAAAATAGCCTATGGCGGGAGAGTTTTGGAGAATGGGGAAATGTCCAACGGGTACTTTGTCGAGCCGACGATCGTAACCGATCTACCAAAAAATCACCGCTTGATCAGGACGGAACTCTTTGTCCCCATTCTAACAGTGGAGACCTATTCTGAACTGCAGGATGCGATAAAAAGAGTCAATGATGTGGATTACGGATTGACCTCGGGGATCTTTTCTACGGACCGAAAAGAGATCGACACTTATTTTGATAAAGTCCAGGCGGGAGTAATCTATGCAAATCGAGTGTCCGGTTCCACGACAGGGGCAGTAGTTGGAAATCAATCGTTTGTAGGGTGGAAGCGAAGTGGATCCAGCGGAAAAGGAGCTGGGGGCCCCTACTATCTGCAGCAGTTTTTGAGAGAGCAGAGTCAGACCATATACACTTAAACGCCCTAAAAAAACTTGGGGAAAATGGTGTAGGTTACCGCTTGATGTTAGTAACTCTGAGTTTGAAAACCAGAGTCTTACCTGCCATCTGATGCCTCCCCGTCTTGCCGTATGCCTTTTCGGGAGGAATCGTAACTTCTTTCTCCTCGTTGATTTTCATCCCGATTAATGCCTCTTCAAAGCCCTGGATCACCTGACCCTTTCCCAGGCTTACCTGAAGAGGCTTGTGGTCGCGGGCCGGTGTATGCATTCCGTGCTTTCTGGCCTCCGATTCGATCGAAGTGTCGAAAACTTGTCCGCCAACGTACTTTCCGACATAATGGACGGAAACAGTGTCTCCCTTTTGCGCCGTCAGATCGCTGCTCAATTCAACAGAACTCCATTTTTCATCGGCTTGTTTCTACCTAGAAAAACGTTCAGGCTAACACGTCAGAACGACCGCCGCTTATCGGAGGCAAAATTACAAACTCCGACACGTCTCGGCATTTTATTTTCCCGAGCTTAGACCTCTCTACCGAGACTGCATCGAGTGCAAAGGCCAATCCATCACGCAATTCTGTTCCGTCATCATAAACAAAGTCTCTGAACTTCTGGCCGTTTTTTTCTGAAACCCGTTTAATGAGATCTAACATGTTGGATTCGTCACTGATTTCGATTTTGTCTTCCTTTTTCTTAGAAAGCTCTCTCAAAATGCCGTAATAACGAACTCGGATCCGTGCCATCCATTCAGGCCAAGGACGACTTTCGAGTATATCCGTTTCCCTTAGTCTTTCAATGCAAAGATAATTATTACCGCAGAAGATATTTGTCGAAATAAGCCTCCGGAGTAATTTCAATGAAGGAAAGTTTTGCAAAGGTGGTGGATATTTCTCCAAAAGACACCTTGAGAAGGGAGGCTGTTGCTGAAGGTACTATTTTCCTTAGAAGCTCCACGATGGACCTTGTTCGAGAAGGGAAGATCGAAAAAGGCGATCCACTTCAAATAGCATCGATCGGCGCGATTCAGGCGGCCAAGTCTACTTCCTCATCTCTGATGCTGTGCCATCCGATTCCGATTGAAGCGGTGGATGTTAAATTCACCACGGATCAAGATTCCATTACCGCAATTGTGAGTGTGCTAGCTGAAAGTAAGACCGGAGTCGAAATGGAGGCGCTAAATGCGGTAACTTCCGCACTGCTCAATATTTGGGATGTCGTGAAGAAATATGAAAAAGATTCCTACGGGCAGTATCCGACGGCGAGAATTTCCAATATCCGCGTTGTTAAGAAAACCAAGGGTTAGAACCATTAGTGCAACGCGAACACAGCTCAGGTAAGGATTCGCAAGCAGCGGCTTCTCACAAGCACGCCTCCCCTAAGAAAGTGAAAGTTGCGCTTTTCACAGTCAGCTCTAGCAGGTTCCGAGATTCCGCATTGAGAGACGAGTCAGGGGAGATAGCCAAAGACCTTTGTGAGAAAGCCGGGCATGAATATTCCCATCGCGTAATTGACGATGCCAAGTCGATGATCCGGCTTTCTCTTTTCAAAGCACTGTACGAGGACAATTCTGATGCAGTAGTTTTCCTCGGAGGAACAGGACTTTCTGCACGTGATGTGACCATCGAAGCCATTCTTCCCGTGTTGGATAAGCGACTGGACGGATTTGGGGAGATCTTTAGGCGTTTGAGTTTCGATTCGATCGGGTCTGCTGCTTTGATGACAAGGGCGATCGCAGGTACAATCGAATCCAAAGTCGTGTATTGCCTCCCCGGCTCACCGGACGCCGCCAAACTCGGAATGGAACTTTTATTGAAAGAACTGCCTCACGTGGTTTTTATTTTGAAGGGTACTCCGTAGAAAATTTCTTTTTTTCAATAGAGTTAGTTGGGATGGAAAAAAGAAATCAGGGGATTTCCACAGGAGTTTTTCCGAAGACGAGTCTTGATTTCAGCAGGATTTACCGCAATTTTCTCCGTGATCTTAAATCAAACACGGGATCGGTCACGAGTTTTCTGGGAGTCGCAAGACTCGAAAGTGCCGATGGCAAAAAGAAAATCAGGTCTCTGGTCATTGAGTCTTACGAAGAACATGCAAATCAAATTCTGAATAAAATAGCTGATGAAACAAAGAAAAAATTCGGGCTAACGAGCATACTGATTGTGCATGGTTTGGGACGATTCTCCCCAGGTCAACCGGTCGTCATGGTTTTGGTCGCCTCTCCAAGGAGGTCCCAAGCATTTGACGCTCTACGAGAGGCTGTGGAGAGATACAAAAAAGAGCCCGCCCTATTCAAGAAAGAAATCTATTCAGGGGGAGCCTCCTCTTGGATTTCTTAGAGATAACCCCAATGTTGATGTACGAGCCCCGTCTCCAAAAATAAGTTACTCTGGATGTGGATCTGTTTGCAATTCGGAAACGATGACCTGGCGAAGTATACTTTCCTTCCGGCTGCCGGGGATTTCATCCGAGCGCAGGGAATTTCGATCGCAGATCTTGCGAATCCTGATTACAAAAATGTCCTAGACCGAGCAGAACAGAGAGTGACCGAGGCAATCAGCCCGGGGAAGGTCTCGGATAAAACCGGGGAAAGCAGAGAAATCGAGATCATGTCCTTTCCGGTCTCGCTAATGCTGGTCAAATCAACAAAGTTGGATCATCTGATGAATCGGTACGCCCTTGCAGAAGCTCTGCGCGTTGAAGCTTTTTTGAAGCAAGAAAAAAACGATAAGATGATTGAAGATATCTTTCAAAATTTTCTGGGCATAAAGCTAGAAAGAAACAGGCCCGGTTATCCTGCATTCAAAATATCTATTGCGGATTTTGTTGCAAGAGCTGTCCAATTTCGCAAGCCCGAATGGAAACTGGTGAACAGAGTCGTCCAGAACGGCAAGGTGATCGTATCCCAACAGGACTTGATACGTCTCATCAGAGAGGAAATCCGGGATCTGATAATGGAACGGTTAAGCGGGGTAAATGTGCCAAAACTTCCTCCTGCGATTGAGGGAAAGGTCAAGAAGTTAATTCAGATCGCGCCGCCTCCGCCTCGAAGTACGTTCAACGTGATAAACGTCAGCCCCGAAAATTTTCCACCTTGTGTAAAAGAAGCGCTAAACCTGCTGGAAAAGGGACAAAACGTGCCGCATTATGGAAGATTCTTGATGGCGACCTATCTCTTAGCCGTCGGCAAAACTGTGGATGAAATAATGGCTCTATTCCCGAAGGCCCCTGATTTCAAGCAATCCGTAACCAAATACCAGGTGGAGCACATTGCGGGCCTTCGCGGGGGCCGTACCAGATACAGCGTTCCTTCTTGCGCCACTCTTCAGACACACTCTTTCTGTTTCAAGGATCCTGTAAAATGCTACGAGATCAGCAGCCCCACCCAATATCCATCTACCAAAGCACCTCAAATTTCTAGAGATGCGAGTGAAAAGAAAAACGACGCTGGGGAACGAAAAGGCAAGGGAAAGAAAACGCAGGAAGTTGAGAGGAGAAGGGATTGGACGAAGCCTCGGCGATAGTTCTCAAGAGGTACTTTAGAGAGTACTATTTCAAGCGGGTTGAAAAAATTAGGGCGCCATCTGAAATAAAGTCAAGAGAATTTGGGTATTTTCCTTTTGGAGGCGGAATGATACGACATCTTTCGTTTACAGAGATAGGAACTTTCAGGGCGCTCCTCGTTCGAGAAGCTCCCGCGGGAGTGTATTGCTCTAATTCGCTGTATCAGGACCCCACAGCAGAGATGCAAAAGAAAGGTTGGATCAGGGCTGAGCTTATTTTCGACATCGACGCGGATGCGCTAAAGCTCCCGTGCAAATCAAAACACGATATTTGGCTATGCAAAGATTGCGGTCGGAAAGAATTTGGACTGAGACCGGCGTCGTGTCCCACGTGCAAGGGAAATAAGCTATTGGAATTTACCTGGGCCTGTCCAGAGTGCATAGAGGGCTCTAAAAAAGAGACTTTCAAACTCTTGGATTTTTTGGAAAGGGATTTTGGATTATCTGGTTCCGAAATCTCCGTCTATTTTTCAGGAAACGCGGGCTTTCACGTTCAGGTGAGTAAAAGCGCTTTAGATGAGCTTGATCAGCATGGCCGTTCGGAAATTTCTGATTATCTTACGGCTCAAGGATTTATGTCCGATGTAATCGACCCCGCTAAACTGTCGCCCGAAGATCCTGGGTGGAGAGGTAGAATCGCGAGATACATCAGAGACTTACCCGTGGACTCCGCTCCTTTCAAGGCAAACGACTATCAGAAAAGAATGTTCGAAATGGAGAACAGGCTAAAGGAGGAGCAGATTGAGCAGCTTTTCAATTCAGCAGTTAACTCGATCGCGGTTCGTATTGACCCCATGGTAACTGCTGACATACATAGGATATTTCGTCTTCCTGAGACGCTCAACAACAAAACCGGTTTAGTAAAGAAAGAATGCGAAAATCTTTCTTCCATCGATCCATTTGTCGAGGCTGTCGCACTTCCAGATGAAGGAGAACTGGTTTCCCTTTCGGTGGACATCTGCCCTAAGATTACTCTAAACGGCGTAGAATTTGGACCGGTGACTCACCCCTCCAATGTAAAACTCCCACTTTTTCTGGCGGTATATTTGATCGCTCGAGGAGCCGCTAAAGCTGCTTCATTAGATTCTACAGTTAATGTCTCCGAAGACGCTCCCCGATCCAGTCAAACGATTCATACTGCAAGCTAACTTTCAAAAGGAATTACCGCAATTTGATCGATACGCTTGCTGACAAGTTGAACCGACTGCTAGAGGACGAAAACAGAACGAAGGACCTTCTCAAAATCGCGCCTAATACCTACAAAGACCTTGCCGCGCATATCAAGACAATTCGATCGGAGAGTTCGGAGAGGGAAAAAAATCTGATTTCCGAGCTTAGTCTTGCTGAAAGAAAAATTCTCTTCAACATTTCGCGCAGACTCATTGAAGTCCGAATTTCCAAATTCCGATCAGATCCCGAATCCGATGTCACGAATCTTACCCCAGAGGAGCGGTATATCGTCGAACCTCTCGTCCAGTCCAGGAAAAGATCGGACCGTATCGGACAGGCCATCTTGAACGGCCAGATTGCGGAGCTCGAACGAGTAAGCGAAATGGTCAAGCAAAAATACGTAATTGTCCGATTCAGCCAACCATACTCTGCTATTTCCGGCACAGATCTTGCGACCTACGGCCCCTTTGAACCAGAGGATGTTGCCATTTTACCGCTTGAGAACGCGAAAAGCCTTGCGAAAACCGGAATCATTGCCAAAAACTGGATAGAGCCTGAAGAATAAGTTCGTGTTCTTTTTGTTTTCAAAGAAAATGTTCTGCGTCACTAGATTGCTTAATAAGGTATGAAATCGAAGGTATACGTTGCCTTATTCGTATCGTCATTTTTTGAATTGATGAAAGTAAAGGATTTGTGATAACTAAAATTGAAAATGGTAAAAGAAATCAATACCTATTGTCCTAAAGACAACAAGCATACCGTTCACACAGTTAGCATTTACAAGGCAGGCAAGCAGCGCGCTACCGCCATAGGAGCGCGGAGACACGAAGAAGATATCCACGGGTACGGTGGACAGAAATTCCCCAAACTGGTCAGGACCGCAAAAACCACGAAAAAGGTGGTTCTCCGACTAAAATGCAAGGAATGTGGAACCATAGTCCCTCGACTGGGTATCCGACTTAGAAAGCTAGAGATCGCACAGTAAGAATGAATTGAGTTTTTAGAAAAAGGAGTGAGGAAACGATGGTTAGAAAAGAACGAGTCAGTGTTCCAAGGCCGAAGAGCGAATTTCTCTCCGGAATCTGCGTAAAGTGTGGCACTGAAAATGTGTTTTACTCCAATAGCAGTAAAGAAGTGAAATGCAAGCAGTGTGGGGAAATCCTGGCATATAATACGGGTGGAAAGATCGAGCATTCCGAAAGCTTGGGTGCGGAAATCAAGCGGCTAGATTACACCTAGTCGGTTTATGATTCCGACTTCGTATGTACAGATAACGCGCGCCGAGAAACCTATTTAGTGCCAAGTCCTATCCTATTTCGTTCACCCCACCAGTGTTCAGGGAGTATATCGTCAAGAATTGACCGTCGAAAATACGGCACCTTTGCCGCAAGCGATGCCCGAAGAGGGGGAGCTTGTGCTGGCTACTGTGAAAGAAATCACTGCACATGGAGTGTACGTTAGTCTCGATGAATACGCAAAGCTTCCTGCTTTTCTGCACATAAGTGAAATAGCGACCGGTTGGGTGCGCGATATCGAAAGATACGCCAAACCTGGCCAAAAGATCGTGCTGAAGGTAATCCGGGTAAACAAGGGGAGGCGAGAGATCGACCTTTCACTGAGGCAAGTTTCCAGCGAGGA